>CAYYHT010000569.1:0-5310 GCA_964471355.1 uncultured Enterobacteriaceae bacterium | reverse complement strand
CAAGTTCGGGAAGCACTACGGCGACAAGATCGACGCCACCTATGTGCAAGAGGGAGACGTCATCACCATCAACTGGGGTGACACCAAGAGCTTCGACCGCACCGAGTCGAAGATGCGCATGCTGGACGAATGCCAGATGGCCGAGTTCTATGTGAAGAAGAAGGACGGCAGCGAGAGCGAGGACTCCACGATGTACGTCAAAGACGACGCGCGCTGTAAACGCTGAGGGTGCCCGCCGCTTCAGCGGGCAGGCGGCACCACGTCGATACGGACCAATACAAATCCACGTTCACACACCGTCGTCATTCGGAATCCGTCGACGGAAACCGCATCGTCGTGGGGGCTGCCTTGGGTGTAGACCCAGGTCCGATGCGGGTTGAACCCCGTAGGCCACCACGGAATGCCGTGCCATAACTTGATCAGCGGCCGCGAAAGCTAGGCGACATGCACAGGAGTACGCGTTGCACCCGCCTTCGATCATTTTGTGCGGTGTACACACTTGACAAGTTAGACTCGGGTTGTAAAGTTCATTTCAACACCAGCCCCGGAGTGCATCATGTCCAACTGGACCCACGACAACATCCCTAGCCAGACCGGCCGCCACGCCATCGTGACCGGGGCAAACACCGGCATTGGCTACGAGACCGCCAGGTCGCTGGCACTGCAAGGCGCTGACGTCGTGCTCGCCTGCCGCAGTGCCCAGCGAGGTGAAGATGCGCTCCAGCGACTTCTGGCAGAGGTGCCCAGCGCGACCGCATCGCTCGAACTGCTCGACCTGTCAGACCTCGGCTCGATCGAGGCCTTCGCTACACGCTACCGGGACGCCCACGACCGCCTCGACCTGCTCATCCTGAACGCAGGGGTGATGGTGCCACCCGAGAGCAAGACAGCACAGGGCTTCGAGCTGCAGTTTGGAGTCAACCACCTCGGTCACTTCGCCCTCACAGGGCACCTGCTGCCACTCATTCGCACAACCGCAGAGGCGCGTGTCGTCGTCGTCTCGAGTGTGGCGGCGCGGGATGGGGTGATGCAATTCGAAGACCTGAACTACGAGCGGGGGTACACCGCCCGGCACGCCTACGCGCAGAGCAAGCTCGCCAACCAGCTGTTCGCTCGCGAGCTGCAGCGGCGCCTACAAGCTGCAGGCGCCTCCACCCTGGTCACAGCAGCTCACCCCGGCTGGACCGCCACGGACCTGCAGCGCACTGCCTGGTACTTCCGCGTGCTCAACCCCTTCTTCGCGATGAAGCCACCCCAGGGTGCGCTGCCAACGCTGCGCGCAGCCACCGATCCAGGTGCCCAGGGCGGCCAGTACTTCGGGCCCGACGGATGGATGGAGGTGCGCGGCTATCCCGTCGTCGTCCCCATGGTGAAGAACGCCCACGACGAGGCGGCGGCAGAGCGGCTCTGGAACGTCAGTGAAGAACTGACCGGGGTGCGCTATGCCTTCTCTGATGCCGCGGCAGCCTAGCCACAGCGCGGAGCGACAATGCACGCCACCGACAACCAGCGCCGGATAGCCGCCCTCGACACGGCCTTCGCGCTGTTCGTGCGGTTCGGCTACCGCAAGACCTCGATGGACGAGATCGCGCGGGCGGTCGGGGTGTCACGACAGGGCCTGTACAACTGGTTTCCGAACAAGAAGGCCCTGTTCACGGCGGTGTACCAGCACATCGCCGAGACCACCGAGGCTCGGCTTGCGGTGGCCTTCGCTGACGACCGGCCGCCGGTCGAAGAACATGTAGTGCGCATCTTCTCAGCCTATTCCGCAGCATTCATCAGCTCCGGGTTGACTGCCGCGGCCATCGACGAGCTGATGCAGACCGCGGTTCAGCTGCTGGGCGCACCCGAAACCGACTTCGAAGCGGCGTTCACCGCCCGTCTAGCGCCGGTGCTGCAGCCGTTCGCGGACGAACGCGTCTCGGCGCACGAGCTGGCTCGCACCCTGTACGCCGTCTCCGCAGGCATCAAGTACAAAGTGGCATCCGCCGAGGAATATGCGGAGCGCATGCGGGTGGCAGCTCGCGCGGTGTGCCGCATGCGCACAGCCTAGGCGTGCTCGGTCACGGGCTGGGCGCTTTCAGCCCCATCGCGTCGAGCGCGAGGTACAGCTCGCGGGTATCGAGCACGCAGATCGCGTTGTCCCAGCTCCGCCCGTCTCCCGAACGCATCACTGCGCGCATCAGGCCGTTGGCGAAGGTGCCTTGCGCAGGTGGTCCGCGAGGTCGGTACCGAGCTGGTCGAACTGGAGTATCCCCGGCTCGATCTGACTCCACAGCGGGCGCACGAACAGGCCGGTCACCTCCCAGCGCTGCGTGAGCAACGACCGGTCGGGTCCTTCTTCGGTCAGGTCGAACCAATGCCGCATGTTCACCAGCCACGAGGCCCCCAGCCGGGTCTCGAACACCAGCTGCCGGCCGGGAATCATCGAGAGAAAATAGGGGCGCATGATTCGGGAGACAGCGTCCCCACGCACATCCATCGTCCAGCGATGCCCCGGCGTGAACTCGCCCTCGGCCGACACGACGAGTCGCCCCCAGTTCGGCCACTGCTCCACGTCGATGAGGGCCGCCCACGCCACCTGTGCACTGGCTGGCAGCACGGCACTGACTTCAAGATGCCGCATCGAGCCCCCCTGGTCCGACGTAGGTGGATTCGAACTCTCCCGCGAACCCTCGGGCACGGGCCTCCATGACCCCGTACCAGTGCTCCAGGGTCGCGCGGATGCGTGGACTGCGTCGGAGCTCTGGATGAGTCAAGATCCACACTTCTCCCATCTTTTCGGGCTCGGTCATGGGGACCAGGCCGCGGGTCAGGCGAGGGCATCCGCACGGGAGAACAGTGAGCCCGGTCCCCGCTCGTGCAGCCTCTGTCGCGGCCAGAGGCGTGTTGACCCTGAGCGCCCAAGGACCCTCGCCATGGCGCTTGCGAAAGGTCGCGATGATGCTGCCGGCGAAGTGCGGTTCGATGAAGCCGACCCAGGGACGCTCGTGCCATGGCCAATCGAGGAATTCTGGAGCGCCATAAGCGGCAACGGTCATGCTCGAGACCTTTCGCGCGACCAGGTCCCCGTGGATCTTCATGTCCGGATCGGCCCGGATGGCGATATCAGCCTCTCGTTTGGAGATGCTGCGCACGGCGTCATCGGCGACCAACTCGAGCTCGATACTCGGGAAGGCGCGCCCGAAATCGCGCATCTCCTCGGCGAGCTCGATGGCCAGAATGGTCGGCATGGTGATGCGAACCGGACCCTCCATGTGGGCCTGTCCACCGAGCACCCGGGCCTCGAGGTCCAGCATCTCGGATTCCACCCGTTCGGCCGTGGCGACCATTTCCGCGCCGACCCGCGTGAACTTCGCGCCCCCGCGCAGTCGCTCGTACAGCTGAGACCCAGCCCTCTGTTCCAGCGCGCGCAGGCGTCGGGTGACGGTGCTCTGCTCGACGCCCAGGGCACCCGCCGCAGCTGTCAGCGTGCCGCCACGGTGGACGGCGAGCAGAAAGCGGAGGTCACCCCAGTTCTCGAGTTGCATTTATGCAAGTTAACATCGCAAATTTTGGAGTACAACTGGCGAACGTGGGTGCCTAGCTTGTATCGGGGCGAGATTGCCCGACGCGAGAATCATCATGAACATGCAACGCAAGCAGCTCCAGGACAGGTCGGACGTCGCGATTGTCGGCGGCGGTCCAGCGGGCATGACCGCGGCCCTGCTGCTCGCACGCGCTGGCCACCGGGTCACCGTGTTCGAGGCGTCCCCGCATCTAGGAGGACTCTGGTCGTCACGCTTGGACGACCACTCCCATTTTCGTGGAGACAACTCGTGCAAGGTCTACCAGAACAGCTACCACTCCACGCCGCACCTGTTTGAGCTGATCGGCACCACGTGGCAGCAGCACTTCACCCAGGGCTTCGACCTCACGACTGATTGGCTCAGGCCGTTCGCCGCCGCATGCAGCTGGCGCGACCTCATCATCCTAAGCGGCGCCTACGCGCACCACTTGTCTGGAGGAGGCGGCTACCACCGCCAATCCGTTGCGGAGTTCATGGAGTCGCACGACCTCAGCGAGAGTTGCCAGGACTGGCTGAAGGCGACCGCACTTGGTGGCGTGGCAGGCACGCTGCGAATGACCATGTGGGAGCTCTTTCACCGCATGGGCAGCAACGGCGCGGAGCTGCTGCGCGGGACCAGCGGGCCGCTCTTTTGGAACGCCCAGCCGCCAAATAGCGACGCCGGCTTCGTGCCGGTATGGCGTCGGGCCCTCGCCGAGGCCGGCGTCACGATCCGCACGGGCACGCCCATCGGGTCCCTGACCCGACACGGAAACACCGCTGTGGATGTGACCATTGTCGGGGGCGAAACGCACCGAGCAGACGCCGTCTTGTTGGCGGTCCCTCCCCCAGCTCTGGCCAGGCTGATGGCAAACAGCGAGCCGTCGATGTCCCAGCGCTTCGGGCTGTCTGGTCACGACTTGCAGAGCCACCTGCGAGAATCCGTCTACGAGCACGTTGGAATCTCCTGGTTCTTCGACCAGGCGCTGCCCACCGGCCTGCCGCTGGGGGGGGCACAACGTGCGCCATGGATGGCATCCCATCCTGGTGGAACACGCCCAATACCAGCCGCACCTCGGTCACGGTGCAAAGACGGTAGTGGTGGGCTCCGTGGCCCTCGACACCGCGTTCAAGCACCACCGGCTGGGCAAGCTCGCACGGGAATACAGCCACGAGGAAATCGCGGCGATCTTGTGGGAAGACGAGCGCCGAGCCGACCCTACGCTGCCCCAGCCGATCGACTTCGTGGTGACCGGTTTATCCAGCGCAACGCAGATCGTTCAGCGCGGACCGCTGCCCATCAAGATGCAGAACGCGCCGGTGTTCCTGGCCACCAACCTGCATGGGCTGGCGCCCTACTTCACAGCCTCGCTCGAGTCCGCCGTACAAGCCGGTGCCATCGCTGCCGAGCACTTCGACTCCAGCGTCGAGCACCTGCGCATGGGTCCGACTCGACGGACAAGACTGCCTTGGGACCCGGGCGATGAGCTCGGCCACCTGGCAGCGGCTGAAGAAAGAGGCATGGGTACGCCTGGACGGCGGCTCATAGCGGCCGCACGAGCGGCACTGGCGCTTCAGGTCCTGCCCCACTGAGTTCGTCGATGGCTGCATCGCCCGCCGCAAGAAAAGCGGTACCCATAGCCGTCGGGGATCCCGGATAGTGTCGCCCCATGAGAAGCATCACAACGGTACTATTCGCGGTCATACCGGAGGACAGGAAGTTCAAAGGCCCTTTCGGTCCCGGGTCTGTCCAACCGAGTGCA
>CAYYHT010000568.1:0-5311 GCA_964471355.1 uncultured Enterobacteriaceae bacterium | reverse complement strand
CGATGGTTTCGCCCGCAGCGATGTCGGCCGGCAGGAAGTACAGCAGGACGAACAGCGCGCCCAAGATGCCGACGGCGTCGAACAGGCGCTCCACGACGGTCGTGGACAGCACCGTGGCGAAGGCCAACCCGCGCTTGCGAGCCAGCACAGCGATTCGAATGATGTCGCCGCCGCGCAGGGGCACAAATGTGTTGAAGGCGGCGCCAATGTTGGTCGCTGATGCCAGCTCGGCGAAGGTGATTTCTTCGTCGATCTCACCCACCAGGTAGTACCAGCGCCAAGAGCGGATCGGGTATTCGAGAAACAACAGAAAGGCTGAGGCGGCGACCCACTTCCATTCGGCGGTCTTGAGAACCTCCCAAGCCTCGTCCCAATGCATGCCCGCAAGGAACCAACCCATCAAGGCGACCGCGGCGAGCACGGCCAGAACGAAGCGGATGTCGAATCGGCTCTTCACTTCGAGCGCATAGCCCGCATTGACGCCGCACGCGACAGCGGCTAATTCCGCCGGCTCCGGAGGGTACATGGACTGCGAAGTCGCCGGTTTGGGAAATGCACTGGTCGATGCACTGGTGGTACTGGAAACCGATGATCTGCTCGAAGAGCTGGGTTTGGTGCGCGGTACCATGCATCTGGTTGATCACGAGCGCTGGCAAGACACCTACGAGCGTGTCCGCCACCACAAAGTCACCTTTGACTCCGGCGGATCGTGTGCGAACAGCATCGCGACCATCGGCTGGCTCGGCGGCGATGCGGTCTATTGCGGACAGGTCGGAGACGACCAGATGGGCGCGATGTACGCCGATCGAATGGAGCAGGCCTGTGGCAAGCACGCTCTGCAAAGCTCGGCGGACAAACCGACGGGCAAGTGCCTGTCGATCATCAGCGCCACCGACGCCGAGCGCACCATGCTGACCGATCTGGGTGCTGCGGTGACGCTGCCTCGCATCGGCGAGTTCTCGGGGGCCCTGCGCACCGCCAAGATCGCTCACTTCACCGGCTACACGCTGCTCGACGGCCCCATGCGCCAGATCGCCATCCAAGCGATGCAGTACGCCAAACAGAACGGCGCCCGCGTGTCCCTCGACGCTGCTGACCCGTTCGTGGTCCTGCAGACCAAGGACCTGCTGTGGTCGTTGCTCGAGACCTGGTGCGACATCGTCTTCCTCAACGAAGAAGAGTCGCTCAAGCTCACCGACATGCAGCCCGAAGAGGCCATTTACCACATCGCCCAAAAGGCCAATTTGACCACCGTTATCGTCAAGCTTGGCGCCAAGGGATCGTTGGTCCTGCACGAGGGACAGCTGCACCGCATCGAGGTTCGCAAGGTCGACCCGGTGGACACCACTGGTGCTGGCGACGCGTACGCAGGCGGCTTCCTGTACGGCTCCGTCTCCGGCTGGAGTGCCGATCGCTGCGGAAATCTCGCCTCTGCAGTCGCTGCGTTGACTGTCGCCCAAGTCGGTGCTGTGGTCAAAGACCGCGAGCTGCTGCGCAAGATGGTGATCGAGATTGGCGGCGAAGGAGTGCCAGCCTGAAGCTCGCACGCGTGCGAACGCCGGACGGCCCGCGAACCGTCTGGATTGAGGGCGAGCGAGTCGCCCTGTTGCGTGGCGATTTCGAGGCCGGATTCGAACGCACGGGCCAGACTCTGCGATTTGATGCAGCCGCGCTGCTGGCACCGGTCCAGCCTTCCAAGGTGGTGCTGCTTGCCAGCAACTACCCAAAGCACGCGGCCGAGATGGGGAACCCCGTGCCATCGGTGCCCAAGATCTTCCTCAAACCGAGTACTGCGGTCATCGGGCCAAACGAGCCCATTGTCCTTCCCCCGGTCACCACCCGCGTCGACCCCGAGGGAGAGCTCGCATTTGTGATTGGCCGCCGAACCGCCCGAATCGCGCCAGAACAGGCTTGGGACCATATCTTCGGGTTCACCGCGGTCAACGACGTCACCGCTCGGGACTTTCAGAAACAGGACAAGGTGTTTGCCCGGGCCAAGGGCTTCGATTCGTTCTGTCCGACCGGACCCTGGATCGAGACCGATCTAGATGTCACCGACGTTCCGGTCACGACGTCGGTCAACGGCGTGCAGCGCGCCATTGGCTACAGCTCTCACATGGTCTTCGACATCCCGAGCGCACTGTCATTCATCAGCCACGTCATGACGCTGTTGCCCGGCGATCTGGTGTCGATGGGAACCTGTCCCGGCGTGGCTCCAATCGTCGCCGGAGACGTCGTCGAGGTGGCGATCGCGGGCCTTGGCGTGCTGCGCAACCCGGTGGTCGACCGAGACGACCGATGAACCCCGAGTTCATCCCAGCGCTCGTGACCGGCGGACTTGTCGCTGCGTTCGCGCTGCTCGGAGGCCTGGGGCTGTCATTGCGCTCTGGCCGCAGATGGTGGCTGATCGAGCTCGCGGCATTTGCTGCAGTGATCAGCGTCGGGCCAAGCCGCGTGTTGGCCGCCCTCGACCCCCCTGTCTTGGGCGCCCTTCTGCTCCTGGCCACCTTGCACGGCCTCGGCCGCACGCCACGGGCCGCCACCCTGCCCGTCTCTGCCGGAGCAGCCCTATTTCTGGGGCCACTGCCCACCCTGGCCGCATTGCTGCCCACACGTGGACTCGACGCTCGTGGCGCGGCCCGCACCGCCCTGTTTTGCACGGCCGTTGCCGCAGCCTCTCCCCTCGCCGCGGCTCCCCTCCTTGTGGGGCGCGACCCGGCCTACTTCGCTTGGGCATTGCCCCCGGCCCTGCTCTGTTGCGCGGTGTCGTGGCCAGGCATGGCCAAGACCGAGCGCACGGCTGCGGGCTACGCTCTGGCCCCCCGGCTGCTGCGGCTGGCCGTCGCCGCGTGGCTCTTGGGCGCTTGTGTGCACGCCTCTGGGGCTGCGCGCTGGATTGCGATTGGCCTCGACGACCTGAGTGTCGCAGGTCCCATCGGTGTCTTCGCAGCAGCGATTGGTGCGGGCTGCATCGCCGAGCCGTGGATGCTTGTTGCGGCACTCGAACGGGGCATGCATGTGGGGTTCATCGAGGCGGACGTGCGGCATCCGCTCGCTTTGGGCCTCGCACTGGCACCGCTGCTCCCACTGGGTCTGGCGTCCGCAGTGCACGGCCGAGGGGTATGGAAGCACGGACTCCCCGTGGCCGCACTTCAGCTGGCCATCGCCGCGGGCTGGGTCTTGCTCACGACCTAGCGCACGCTGGCTACCAGATGCCTGCGGGCCAGCCGCCCTTGCTGGGGTCTGCGCCCCCATCCAGCCCATTCTCACCAACACGAACGACCTGGCAGGCGCTGAAGCGACCCAGGTCGTACAGCGCGTGTCCTCGCGATTCCAGTGAGCGGCGCACGTCGACCGGGAAGCCATCGGTCTCGAGGAAGATGTGATTGGGCTGCCACTGGTGGTGAAAGCGCGGTGCCGCCACCGCCTCTTGGGGGTCCATGCCGAACTCGGTGATGTTCAGGAAGGTCTGCATGACGCTGGTGATGATGAAGCTGCCGCCCGACGCACCGATCGACATCACGACCTTTCCGTCGGCATCCAAGACAACGGTCGGGGTCATGGACGACAGAGGGCGCTTTCCGGGCTCGACCGCGTTGGCTTCCTGCCCCACCAGTCCAAATGCGTTGGGTACGCCGGGGGCCGCGGTGAAGTCATCCATCTCGTCGTTGAGAATGATGCCGGTCTGCTCGTCGACTACGCCGGAGCCAAAGCTCAGGTTGATGGTGGTGGTCAGCGCCACCGCGTTGCCGTTGCTGTCAATGACGGAGATATGCTGTGTTCCCGCGTCCTTGGCAGGTTCAGCCAGCTCGCCGTAGTACTCGGCGTCGAAGGTGCGCGTCGGCAAGATCTTGCGCCGCACGTCAGCGATTCGCTCCCCAGACATCAGGCGGTCAACAGGAACGTCGACAAAGTCGGGGTCGCCCATCTGCCGAGCGCGGTCTGCATAGGCGTGCTTCATGACCTCGGACAGCAGATGGATGTACTCGGACGAGTTGTGGCCAAGCGCGGGCAGGTCATAGGCCTCGAGCACGCCGAGCATCTGGCCCAGCACGACGCCTCCTGAAGAGGGCAGCGGCATGGTGACCAGGGTGTAGCCCTTGTATTTGGCAATCACTGGCTTGCGGTCCCGCGTCGAATAGGCCGCAAGGTCCGCCGCGGTGAGGATGCCACCACGATCTTGCACGGTGGCCGCAATCGACTCGGCTCCGGGGCCTGTGTACAAGTAGTCCCCGCCCGAGGACGCCCACTTCTTGAGTGTCTTGCCCAGAGCTACGCGCTTGATGGATGTGCCAGGGCGCGGCGCGGCCTCACCCACACCGAACAGCGCCCTTACCTCGGCCGACTTCGTTCTCTCGAGTGAGCCCGCGAGGTGTGGCCCCAAAGAAAATCCGCGGCTTGCCAGGCGAATCGCGGGGGCGGCTACATCTGCTGGTGTCATGGTGCCCCGTTGTGCGAGCAGCTTGGCCAACCCCCTGCCCTCGCCGGGAATGCCGACGCTCAACCCACCCTTTCGCGAAGCCGTGTCGTGAACGCCCCCGTCTTCGGTTCGGTACATGTCGCGCGTCGCTGCCGCCGGAGCGGTTTCACGGAAGTCCAGCGCATAGGGCGCCTCGCCAGACTGAACGACGATGGCAAAGCCCCCGCCTCCCAGACCACTGCCGGCGGGCTGCACGACGCCCGCAGCGAGCGCCGTTGCGACGGCCGCATCGATCGCATTTCCACCTTTTGCAAGAATTTCTGCGCCGGCGTCGGACGCAAGGCGATGGTCCGAGGACACGAGAGAAGCGCCGCGTTGTGGGGGCGGAGCGACTGCGAGTAGCCCCAATCCAAGGGTGAAAAAGGCGACAGCGATGGGTAGATGACGGAACCGGCGCACGTGCGGGTACTCCATTGTCTGGTCAAAGTGATAGGTTCTCGGACCGGAGGTCATAACTTGGACCATGCGTGGGGGTACGCCACCGATCAGCGCCTGAGGGAAGAGAACGAAGACTCGTACGGAGTCTTCTCGATGGAGGGCTATACCCTTTTGCTCGTCTGTGACGGCATGGGGGGCCACGCAGGTGGCGCGCAGGCCAGCCAACTGGCTGTACGCACCATCTATCAGGCAATGACCGCGAGCGCAGGCCAACCAATCCCGGCCGCTCTTGACGCAGCCATCATGGCCGCGAACAAAGAAATCAACTCCACCAGCCGCAAGTCACGCCGGCTGATGGGCATGGGCACCACCGTGGTTGCCCTTGCGATCGAAGGGGACACGGCACACGTCGCGCACGTCGGCGATTCGCGCATCTACTTGATCCGCGGCAAC
>CAYYHT010000567.1:1247-5338 GCA_964471355.1 uncultured Enterobacteriaceae bacterium | reverse complement strand
TGAGTCTCGAGAATGCGAGCAGCACTGGCCGGCAGCTTCCGTCTGGGAACGGGGTGTACGGGACGACAGTGGCTCGGGCGGGTCTGACGGTCGTGGTGCGGCCGGTACGCTGACATCGTTGTCGCGATATGCGGCTGCTGCGATCTGTCGATCCCCGGACAACGCCAACTATCACGAGTGGCACGGCGCTTGCTTTGTGAATGGGTGACGGTGCTCTTGGAGTCAGAAAATGCGAATTGCTCTTCCCCTTTGTTTGATTGTGGCGGCCACCGGCTGCGTCACCGAACCGCTGGTGTGCACCGAGGAGGCGCGATCTTCGGTGTCTCTCGAGCTGGTCGATGAGTCCGGCAGTGCGATCTCGGATGCGGTCGTGACCTACCGAGTGGACGGCGGCGCAGAAGAGAATTGCGAGTCATGGGGAGACGGCGGCTACGTGTGCGGCTTTGAGGTCGAAGGCGCCTTTGAGATCACCTCGACCCGCCTGGGCTACGGCACGGACGTGTTCACCGTCGATGTGACCGCAGACGAGTGCCATGTCGAGACCCAAGTCATCGAGCGCACGCTGCAAGCCATGGACTGCGATGCCAGCTGGGTGACCGGCGCTGTCGTCACAGTCACCGACGGCCAGGGGGCGGATGTGACAAGTGCGACGGTCGAGTGGGATCTGCCCAATGCCGACATGTTGCCTGTGCCCTGTGAAGTGATCGGCGGAAATCAGTGGGCCTGTGCCCATGAAGTCGCGGGTCCGGTCGGCATCTCGATCACTAATGCAGGCCCCTATGAGGCCTTTTATACGATGATCGACATCGAGCATGATGGGTGCCATTCCATCACCGAGAACGTGTCTGCGGTGCTCCAGTACTTGCCCGACTAGCCGTCCGTTGATAAAGGCCCGAAGGGTCTTTTGATGCGGGCTGCGCCAAGGCGCCGCTGCCCCGGACGACTCGGGTCCCGGTCTCGGTGATTGCGTGAAAGTCGGCCTGCAATGACTGGTTGTCAATCGACGAGAGCGGTGTCCCGAGTCGTTCGGGAACCGGGCAGCGGTGCCGAAATATGGAGTAGCAGGACGCTGAAAGGCGAGCGGAGCGAGTTTTTCACGGCCTGCTAGCAGTCAATCGCCGTCAGGATCGTGCTGTGACTGGATCACAGCCGGCCTGATGGGTTACCCGCCCGGGCTTCTGGAGCCCTCATGAACCGCGTCGTCTCAGCCATCAAATCTGGCAAATGTGTAATCGGTGTTGGCAGTCACCTTCTGCGTGACAGCACCGTAATGCTCGAAATCACCCGGCGAAACAGCCTTCCCACCGTGGCGCTGTCCGGTCCTGCGGTGTCTCCGGTGCAGCAGATCTCCGATCGCTCGGTGGCCCGTGCCCTGTCTCAGCCCGGCGGAATCGTCGTGCTGATCGAGCCCGACAGCCCCGATGCCGTTGGACTGCAAGAGCTCGGTCGCGCACTCAAGGCGGGCCCGCACTTCCCGACCGTCTTGGTGGTGGCCCGCAAGTTCAATCCGTTCGCGTTCAGCGGTGCGTTCCAGGGCATCGCCGTCGCGCACCTCAAGGGCCGCGCCAATGTGTTCTTCCGCGATCTCCCGATGCCTCCTTCGGCCGGCGACCTGCCCGAGATTGCCCTTCCCAAGAAGGACAAAAAGAAGTCCGGACCCCAGGCTCCACACTTGCAGATGGTCGGACGCGAAGACGAGCTGGCTGCGCTCAAGGAAGTCCTTGGCACCGGCGGGCCCGTCGTGGTCAGTGGCCCATCGGGCATTGGAAAGCGCTGGCTGGTCGAGACGGCCATCGCAGACGCCGGCCTCAAGCGCCTGCCCGAGCTGACGCTGGGTTGGGGTTGCGAGCACGACACCCTTCTGGCTCACATCGCCGCAATCGGCGAAGAGCACGGCGCTCCACAGCTGGGTGCGTTGCTGCGAAAGCCCCACAAGCCCAGCGAGGCCGTCGCCGCGGCAATCGAGACCCTGCAGGCCGCCACCGCGACCGAGGGCATGGCCATGATCGTGCACGATCTGCAGTGGGCCACGGGTCGCGACGGAAGCTTCTTCCGCAAGAGCCGACTCGAGATGCTGGTCGAAGCGCTGCTGACAGCGACCTACCCGCTGCGTCTGGTCTTCACCAGCCGCGTTCAGCCGGTCTTCTTCACCGAGGGCGCTGCTGCGGGCCTGCGCCGCATGGAGCTTGGCGGCATCATGGGCCGCTTCTTGCACGAGATCTTCGAGGGACTGCGCGTTCCCGAGTTCCCCCGCGAGAAGTTCGGGCCGATGAACGACAAGATTCACGGAAATCCGCTGGCTATCCGCACCTACGCCGTAGCTACTCGGCGCCGTGGGCCCGAACTGGCCGATGACGCCAAGTACATGAAGATGGAGAGCGCGGCCGACACCGACAAGCTGCGCAAGGCCATTGGCAAAGAAGTGGACCGCGTAAAGGGCGACGCTCGCAACGCGCTGTCCCTGCTGGCTCACCTGCGCACCCCGGCGCTCGGCAGCGAGATCGCCGAGCTGGGCATCGGCCGCAAGGGCCGCATTCAGCTTCTGTCCGACGGACTGCTGGACATGATTCCCACGGCTGACGGCCGCGCCTATGCAGTGCACCCGCTGGTGCGCAGCTGCCTGTCGTTCCGCGAAGTCAGTGACTTCGACGTGCACGGCCGCCTGTCCCACTTCTATGGCAAAGCCGCTCGCGATGCCGAAGGGGTCAAGGGTGTGGCACTGATGTACGAAGCGAACCGCCAGGCCATCGCCGGCCGCAAGTGGCGCAACCGCATCGGCACGCCGTTCCCCAGCTTTGATGGCGACCGCGACTCGGTGCTCGGACTGCTGCGAGGCAAGAAGCCAAACTTCAGCCTGGCCGCACAAAAGATCGGCGAAGTGCTGAACCAGGTCCCCGGCAACGCGGACTTCTGGCTGCTCAAGGCCGAGCTGATGCGCCGCGACAACGCCAAGCCCGAAAAGCTTGTCGAGCACTACACAGCCGCCTTTGAGGCCGCTCCGGTGCCCGAGCTGTTCCACGATGCTGCCGGATTCTGGTTGTCCCGTCGCCAGCGCAAGAAGGCCGTTGGCGTGCTCGAGAAGGGCGTCGAGGCGCTGCCCGACCAGCCCCGTCTCAAGACCCGACTGGCTGCATTGCTGCTCAAAGAAGGTCGTCGCAACGAGGCCATCGAGCTGCTCAAGACCGCGATGAACCAGGCTCCGATGCTGCCCGACGCATACGGAATCCTGGGCATGGCCAAGCGTGCCGAGGGCGCCGAGGCGCTCGAAGAAGCCGAGCAGCTGCTGCGTGAAGCCGTGCGCTTGGCCCCGGACGACGCCGTTCAGGTGTCCCGCCTGGCCGACCTGCTGGCCCACAAGGCTCGCACCACCGGTGGTGCCGAGGGCGAGGCCATGCGCGCCGAAGCCCGCGAGCTGCTCGACAACGCCCTGCGGGGCGAGGCTCGGGCTCCCGAGGCTCACTTGCTGCTGGCCCAGCTGATTCGCGAAGACGGTGGCGACCTCGAGCGGGCCATCTGGCTGCTCAAGAAGGTCAAGAAGAACAGCGACCGCTCGCCCGAGCGCAAGACGCGCATCGCGCTTGAGTTCGCTCTTATCGATATCGCTCGCAATGAGCTGGACAGTGCCGAGCGCAGCGTGCGTGGGCTGTCCGAAAAGGACCCGTCGAATCACCGTGTATTTGCCGTGCTTTCGCGCATTCTCGAGGCCCGTCAGCAGCTGATTCCGGCACACGCTGAGCTCATGCGAGCCAAAGAGCGCGCGCCGCTCGGTTCGCTGGACCAACAGCGCTACGAGGGCGACCTGACTCGTCTTCAGACCATGATCGAAGCGGGTGTGCATCTGCTGCCCGACCCGGTCAACGCGCCGGCCGAGTCCAGCCTGCCCCAGCTCGAGAGCGTCGCTCCCCGCGTCATCCGTCGCAAGAAGGACGGTGACGTCGAGGCCGCGCTGGCCGCTCCGGAAGGAGACGAGGCTGCTGCTGCTGAAGAGGAGGCCGCTCCTGCGGAAGAGGATGCCGCTGCTGCTCCCGCCGAAGAGGCCGCTCCTGCCAAAGAGGCCGAGGCTGCAGACGAAGAGCCCAAGGCGGAAATAG
>CAYYHT010000567.1:0-1147 GCA_964471355.1 uncultured Enterobacteriaceae bacterium | reverse complement strand
GCCGCTCCTGCCAAAGAGGCCGAGGCTGCAGACGAAGAGCCCAAGGCGGAAATAGCTCGCTAGGAATCCCAACCCGCCCGCTTGAAATCTCGGTGGGCGGGGAAGGCTCGGTCGACGGCGTGTGACAGCGCGTGGGTGTCGAGCAAGATCTGCAGCGTGTGTGGGTCGGCGCCGAAGGCCTCGTAGGCTTCGGACAGTGCGGTGATCATCTGGCCCAGGCCCAGCCAGGCCACCTTGGCGGAACCCGCCGCATCGACATGGCCATAGCCGTCCCAGTCGTCGATGCTCTGGGCCACGGCACGCGCGACCTTTGTCGCCACGAGTGTGTGGTACCAGCGAACGATGTCGATGGCTTCTCGGGCGGCAGGGGAGAGGGCGCGGGATTCGTGGCGCTGGAGCCATTGGTAGCAGTCGAGCGACCACAGCATGGCTCGGTCGCGTAGGGGGTCATCGAGGACCTCTGGCGGGACCGGCCTCGGTTCGGACAGGTCGATGCCCGCTTCAAGGGCCCGAAACAGCATCAGCTCTTGGGCGTCGGCCATCATCTGATCGACTCGTTCCAGCGTGTCTTCGAAGGGCTCACCAGATGGAAAGGCTGATTCCATCTGGGCAAGCGCGCACTGGCTTGTAAATGGGCATCGCTCGCACCAGCGATGGCAGTAGTCGTAAATTCCCTCGATCATCGGACAGCTCCTTGGCTGCCCCCGCCCTTCGCAAGCCTCGTGCCGGCGGAAAATGGGCGTTCGACCGTGTGTTGGGTGACGGACGTCCGTCAGTTGAGCTGTCGATCGGCGGGCATTCGACGACAGAAAGTGGATTATCGCCCGGCACGGGTCCTGCCCTGTGCGCTTGCCGTGGCAAGAGCACTGCCAGCCGCGGCTTCTGTCCGTCATGCGGCGGACGCCGAATGGCCCAGACCGCGGCGAACCTCGTGGACTCGGTCCTGCCGAAGGTCCCCGTCAGGCAGTGGGTCCTGTCGCTTCCTTTCCCGCTGCGCATCTGGGCAGCCCGTCGCCCGAAGCTCCGGGCCACGGTGGTCGGGATCCTGCTGCGCGTTGTCCGTGCCTTGCTCCGGCGCGCCACCGGCCAGCGCGCAGGCTCCATCGGGGCGGTGTGCTTCCACCAGTACTTCGGCTCTTCGCTGAAC
>CAYYHT010000566.1:0-5341 GCA_964471355.1 uncultured Enterobacteriaceae bacterium | reverse complement strand
CGGAGAGCTTGGCGATGTCCACCTGCTGGTCGCTGAGGCCTAGCAACCGCCACCGCGTCTGTGCACATCGGCCCAGCCAGTTGCGCAGCAGGTTCTCGGAGCTGCGGGCGTGGGCACTGCTGTAGGTGAAGTTGTGGTCGGTGTTCTGATACACCTGCTTGGTCTTGTGTTGGGTGCGCACACGGCCCTTCGAGTCCGTCGAGGTCGTGGTGTAGTGAACGGTTCGATAGTTGTGGTTGTTGGTGTAGTTCCACACCTGTGCCAACTGTCGGATCGGCAGCCCCAGCTCACCGGCGCGGGTGGCGTAGTCCTTGAGCTCCACTCTCAGGGCCCGGCCAGCGGCCTCGATGTCCTCGTTGCAGCGCGCCAACGCTCCCACATCAATCACCTTCTCGACCCCGCCTGCGGCAGCGCGAGTGTGGGTCATGTTCCAGGCTTCGGTGACCGTCATGGTCAGGTCGTGCACCGCCGCAAAGTACCGGGTGGCGTTGGTTGCCGGGCCGGCAAGCGCCTGGGAATGGGACGGGAGCGTCGGCAGAATTCGCGCCGTGCGGTTCTGCCACCACCACACCGACCAGCCCCCCGTGCCGGCGCCAAGCGCCGAGGTCGCGCCGGTCAGGTACTCGGCATTCCAGACGAACCAGCGCATCAGTTGCTGGGCTTCGTTCAGATAGAAGAGGGGGTCCATCGGCCCGAGTCTACGGCAAAAAACGCATGCCTTGGCCGGCGGTCCGTCGCGCGAGCACCCCGTGGCATGGATGCACCCAAGCGGTCTCGGTCCACACCGTGGGTCCTGTGGAGACCGCAAGCGTCCGCGTCCATGTGGACTCAATCACCGACACATCGGAGAACACGATGCTGTCCAGGTCCAGGTCCACCGTGTCGACAACCGCGGCGGACACCGCGTCCACACCCTGGTTGGTGCCGAAGGCGACCGTGGCATCGCTGAAGCTCGCTTCGCTGGTCCACGCACCTTCGAGAGGCAGCGGGTACAGCACCAAGGCGCTGTCGTACTGCACATCAAATCCGCCATCGTCGGTCCAGAAGCCCTCGAGTCTCAGGCCCGCATCGCTCTTGAAGTCCCCCCACATGGGCGTGGTCAGGTGCGTGCGCTGAACCAGTCCGTCCTGGACCACAAGCTCGCGCACGACGTCTATGGGCCACTCCCCAGGCTCGCCGGTGGCTTCGCTGTCCGCATCATTGCCTCCGAACAGCGGCGCATCTGCAACCTCAACCGGCCAGGCGACGCAGGTCGCGGGATCGACGGAGGTGTCGAGGGATGTGTCGACGCCATCGGGGGTGCAGCCCAGCACCAGCAGCATCAGTAGACCCAAGCGACGTACCCCTCGACGATGGCGCCGTCGCCCACCAAATAGGCCACATCGCCGCGCAGCTGCAGCCCCTGCCACGCGTTCCACTGCACCGTGCCGCCCACTTCGGGATGCAGTGCATCGGCTTGGACAAGCGTTGTGCTGGCCGTGAACCATCCGCGAATCAACAGCCGCTCGTCCGGCTGCACAGTGATGGATGGACGGAACCAAGCGACGTCGGTGAGCGCGCCGATTCTGCGGCGGAACTGCAGGCGGTCCATGCTGTAGTTCTCGGCGATCACCAAGTTGGTCCAGGCTTGATCACGAGGCAGGTCGATCTGGTCCATGCCATCGGCCACACCGCGTCCCGGAGCCAGATCACCGCTGGCAAACCCCGCTTCGACGCCGATGAAGTCCCACTCCAGCTGCAGCGCTCCGCCCCCCTGCTGCACATAGACAGGAGGCAGCACCACGCTGGGATCTGGAGACTCTGGAGAGCGAATCTGGCCGCCGGCAAACACGCCCTCGGCCTCGACCCGCAGCTGGCCCACTTCGTAGCGCATCCAGCCGTCGGCGAGGCCAACGCCGAGCCCGTCTCGGGAGCGGGTCCGCCAGGTCGACCACATGCCATAGCCCCAGATGTCGTGGCCCGAGTCCGTCGCGCGGCTGCGCTGCAGATCGGTGGGAATGCGCCCCAGAGTGAGTGTCGCTGTGCCAATGCCGTCCGCACTCGCATCGCCAGCCAGGCCGACAATGTGCCCGCCCAGCTCGGTATCGAACGAGACCCTGTCGACGGTCATGTCCGACAGGCAGTTCAGGCAGCCGCCGGGATTCGCGATCAGGCCCAGTCCCCAGCGTGGAATCGGCATGCGGCCCGCCGAGATGGTGCCGACGGGCGTCTCTGCGACGCCCCAAGCGCCGACAGCCACACCCTTGGCGTCGGGCCCACCCATCGATGCCCGCAGGTCGGCGATGGCGTGCACCTGCAGCTCTTGGCCGACGCGCATCTCGGGGTGCATGCGCATGCGCAGATCAGCCCCTTCTTCGTGATCTCCGCGCAGGCGGAAATCACCGTGCACCTCTACTTGTGGCGGTGGCAGGGCTGGAGTCAAGGGACGAAGCCCTCGACCAAGCTGGCGAACTGCTCTGGCTGCTCAAGCATCGGAAAGTGCCCGCACCGATCGATGGTCTCGACGCGGCTCTCGGCGAGGTCCGTCGACAGGCGCTGGGCCCACCATGGATTGAGGATGCGGTCCTGTTTGCCCCAGACAATCAGCGTCGGCACGTCGATGTCGCGGTACCGGTGCTGCCACTCCTCGAGTCGAACTCCGCGGGAGATCTGCAGTGCTGCGGCTCGGCTGCCAGGTGCATCGGCCATGGTGCGAATGGCCTCGACATCGGCATAGGTCAGCTGGCTCGGGTCATAGAACGCCTCTTCGAGGTGAGCGTCGAGCTGAGCCGTATAGAAGGTGCCGACGATGAACTCGCCAAGGCCCTTGGTTCGCGCCGCACGCATCGCCCATGGCACCTGCGGTTCATAGGCCAGGCTGCTGACCAGCACCAAGCGTTCGATGCGCTCGGGATGGTTGAGGGCCACCGCCAGTGCGACAGCGCCTCCCCAGCTGTGAGCGACGACGGTCGCCTTGTCGATGCCGCGGGCATCCATGGCATGCACCACGTCTTGGGCAAGCGCATCGAGGGAGTAGTCCCCTTCCCCGTGCGTGGACAGGCCAAAGCCCCGTGCATCAAGCGCGAGCACCCGGTGCTGCTGGGACAGCTCGTCAATGGCGGGCCCCCAGCTCTCGAGGGCGGCGCCAAAGCCGTGCAGCATCACAATGGGGCTGCCTTGACCCTGGTCGACGTAGCGAACCTCGCCCGCAGGAAGCTGCATGGTCGTGCCACCCAAGGCCTCGACCGGTCCAGACTGCAGCGACGCACAGCCCAGCAGCAATGCCGCCAACCACATCACAGGCCCAACCCCATAAAGCCAGTGTCGGTGATGCGAGCCACGAGCCCCGCACAGGGTGCGACAAACAGCCAGCTGTCGGTCTGTACGCGGCCGTATTCGATGGTGAAGTTGTCGGTTCCGACAGCGGTCAGTGCAATGTGCACGCGCTGTGCGTCGAAGATGCCGGCATCGACCTCGACCTGACCGGCGCCATCGACCGACACGTCGTAGCTGTGGGTCAAGGTGATCTCGTTTCCAAAGCCCACGTCCATGGGGTAGCTGTCGCCGTCGTACAGGCCCGTAGCCACCGCATCGGTCTGGACAGAGGAGCCCGCGGCCAGCGGCCAAGTCCACAGCTGAACGGCGGGCGAATAGGTCAGCGCCGTCACATCTGGAGCGCCCGACGCGACCCCTAGCAGCGCGAGTCCCGAGGCATCCTCGCGGTAGATGCCCCAGTTGGTGCCCAGCCGGTCGAGCGGAGCTGTGTGGGTGGCGCCAGAAAACCGGCCCGCAAACCAGTGGCCGTCCAGCGCCTCGTTGCCCGACGTCATCGACGTGGTGCCAACGCCGGCGTAGCCCCAGTCATCGGGGTTCGGCGGGCTGCCCGAGCTGCGGTAATGGGTCTCAATGTCGGCGCTGAAGTCGAGCTCGTCGCGCGACACCGCTAGGGCCTCGTCGGGCACACAGCCGGTGGGCTCGGTCAGTTCCCAGCCGGTATCCGGGGTGTATTCCTGGCCATCAAAACGCGCATCGGTGGGGATGCAGCCACTGGCCAACACGGTGAGCAGCAGCGCCCTCACTTGGCCGCTGCCTTTGCAGTCTCGGGTTCGTCGAGCCCAGCCAGGAAGCGGGCCGATGCCATGCGCTCTTCCCAGTCGATGGAGCGCTCGATGACGATGCGCTGGGCCGCAGGAGAGCCCGCACCGTGCATGCACTCGATGCGCAGGGGCACCGAGCCGGCGCCATAGGTCATGTACTCGACCAGACGCAGCAGCTTGGCGCGACGGCGACCGCCGGTGATGTTCTGCATGATCGGGCCCAGACGCGGATGGTCGAAGCTCTCGATGCCCGGCATCGTGGCGATCAGGCCTCCGGCGAGATCCTCAGCGATGCGACCGATTTCGTAGGGCAGCCGGGTGACGTTCTGCTTGCAGACGTTGGCCAACACACGGTCGACCTGCCACACGCCACTGCCATGCTGAGTGCTCTTGTGGCTGGCGGCCAGGCCGACACCGTGGATGGTCTCGGTCAGGTGCGTCATCTCGATCAGCTTGTCGCGAATGGCCGAGCTGTTGCGAATGCCGCTGTCGGTGGCCAGCTGTGCGACGGCGCCTGTGAGCACGTCGAAGTTTCCGGGCTTGCAGCCGCCGTAGCTGGCGCGGTGAAAGCCGCCAAAGGCGTTGAGCATGGTCCCCGCGGCACTGATGTCGCCGTCGAGGAATACGTGCTCCCAGGGCACGAACACTTCGTCGAACCAACAGACGACTTCCTGTCCGCCGAACTTGCAGTTGCCGGCATCGCAGCCGCCCTTGCGCTCATCGCTGGGCTGCCGGCCCATCATCATGATGACGCCAGGAGCGTCCGTGCGAATGGCGGCGGCGAATGCAAAGTCCTCTTCGCCCTCGCGGTACATGCCGCCGGGCATGACCAAGATCTGGTGAGCATTGGCCGCACCGGTCTGGTGCAGCTTGGCCCCCCGAATGACCACGCCGTCGTCCCGGCGCTCGACCACCCGCAGGAAGGCATCGGGCTGCTCGCTCGCCCGCTTCTTGCGGTCGCCCTTGGCGTCGGTCATGGCGCCGCACAGCATCTCGTCTTTGAGCTGCACATCGGTCAGCCACTTGACGAAGCGCTCGTGCTTCTCGGGGCTGGCTTCCCATGTCGCGATGAACAGCGAGTTGAGGGCGTCCATGCCCACACAGCGCTGAAAGCAGGTGCCCGTGGCCCGACCCAAGATGCGCTGCAGCTTGATCTTGTTCACCAGGTCCTCAGGCTTGGCGTACAGGTGGGTGAAGCGGTTGACGCGGCCGCCGGTCAGCTCGGAGTGGGCGCTGCCCAGCTCCTCGTGTTCGGGGTCATGCGC
>CAYYHT010000565.1:0-5351 GCA_964471355.1 uncultured Enterobacteriaceae bacterium | reverse complement strand
TCCCCAGCGCTGTGCCGGTGTAAGGGCACCGGGGGCGACCGTTCCAGACCTGTCCGCCAGGACCAGATCGGCCTGACCGTCCACAATTGGCTGGACCAGCAGTGGAAGCAGCTCCGGATGATCCGCGTGATCGGCGTCGAGCACGACGACGACATCGGGTGGATCTGCCGCCAGGAATCTCAGACCGGTGGCCACCGCTGTGCCGTACCCGCGCCGTGGGGCCATCACGACCACAGCGCCGAATTGACGGGCAATGTCGGCGGTGCCGTCGGTGCTGCCGTTGTCCGCAACCACCACCTGCACCCACGCAGGGACGTCCCTTAGAACCCCGGCGAGCGTGGCCTCTTCATTCAGCGCGGGGATGACTACGGCCGTGCGGGGCATTGAGATCGACGCTAACGGAGATGCATGCTCACCGGACTCCTTCTCATGGCGACCCTCAGCGCGCCCGCGCTTGGCAACCCCTACGATGACGCACCAAGCTTGATTCCGGCCCACAGCACCGAGGACCCCTTTAGCTGGGAGTTGAGCTCTGTGGCGCTCCAGCCGGGACAGCCAGGACGCATCACGGCAACGCTGATCGTTCCTCCTGGCACCCATGTCTACCGCGATCAGCTCGAGGTCAGCGTGGCCAATCCAGATGGACTGCGCATCGGAAAGCCCGACTTCCCGCCGGGACTCACCGCGCCGGACCCCGCGAACAAGGCGATGACTCGGGAGTTGTACGAGCGAGACGTGATCATCTACCTGCCCGTCAACGTACCCAAGAAGACAGAAGCGGTGAGTGCCTATGTGCAGCTGCAGCTGCGTCATCAAGGGTGTCGCGAGGGGCTTTGTTTCCCTCCCTCGGACACCATGAGCCATGTGCTCATCCCCATCCGAACCACGGAGGCGCCATGAAAGGCCAAATTGCCAAGGGCCTCGCCGCTGGGGGTGCCATCCGGGTCGTGTCCGTCGACGCCACTGAATTGGCCCGACGTACGGCTCAGCTGCATGCATTGTCAGGCGCATCGGCGCAGATCGCTGCAGAGGGGAGTCTAGCGCTGTGCCTGCTCTCCGCCTACATCAAGGGCTCGGAGCGCATCAGCCTTCAACTGCAGACCGAAGAGCCGCGGCTGGCGTTCACCGGGGACTTTGATGCCATTGGCACGTTCCGGGCGCGTCTCACCCCGTCTCGGCTCCCACCCGGTACAGCCGAGCAGATGGCTGGTGTGATGCTCGTGATCAAGTCTGATTCGCAACGCGAACTCTATCGTGGTGCCACCGAGGTCATTCTAGAGAGTCTTTCTGCGGCTGTGCAGCGCCATCTGCAGCTGTCGACGCAGGTCACTGGAGAGGCTGTGCTCAGCGTCGAGATGGACGACGACGAAGTCGCTTTTGCTGGAGGCGTCTGGGTCGAACGACTGCCCGAGGACACGAGTCGGCCGTCTATCGATGTCGAGGAGTTTGCCGCGAGGGTTCGACCGCTTCGCGAGCTCGATGCGCGCGGCCTGTTGACCGAGCTAGCGGCTGGCAAGTTGCTTGACATGGCCTACGAGGAACTCGACGTTCAGCACGTCGATTGGACCTGTCGGTGCTCTCGAGAGCGAGTCGCTGTCATGCTGCAGGGACTGGGGCCTGCCGAAGTGCGCGACATGATCGAGACAGACGGCGGCGCCGAGGTCATCTGTCACTTCTGCACGACGGCCTATGCGTTCGATGAAGCGGATCTGCAGGCCATGTTGCCTGTCAGCGAATCATAGTCCGACGAGCCAGATAGCCGGCGGGGCTGCGATTCCGAGCACGCAGCGCCGAGCAGCGTCCACCCAGACAGCGTAGTCCATGTCGCCGATGGTGACCTCAAGGGCGACGAAGTGCCCTGCTGGCAGGCGGTCGGCGGCATCTCGAAGGGTGGATGCCATTGCGGCCATGCCCATGTCGCCGCTGGCCTTGGCATGGGCACCATGTGCCGTCCACAGAGCGGTAAATATGGCCCGATCATCGATGGTGACGGAGCGCTTGACTGTCGCCGCGCCGAGCTCGTCGAGTGCGGCGAGTGGGTCAAGCGTGGCGGTTGTGACAATGGCCTTGGCCTGCTTCATCTCAAGGGTCTCTTCGAGGGCAGCAGGATCGGTCTTGGCGGTGGGCGCGACGGCGGTTTGCTTGGCGTCCAGTGCGGCGTGGATCGGCAATGGTTCGGGCGCTTCGAGGTCCACCGTGGCGTCGAACTCCACTGGAGGCTGCTTTGCTCGCTTCGCTTTGGACTTGGCCTTGGATTTCGTCTTGGAGGCCTTCTTCTTTGTGGTCCGCTTTGGCGTGGTGACGGCAGCCTGCTCGATGGCCTCGGCGGCAGTCTTGGTTCGCTTTGCGCGCTCGGCCAGTGACGGCTTGCGCTTCTTGGCCTTGGCCTTGGCCTTGGCCTTGGCTTTGGCCTTTGGCTTCGCTTTGGGAGCCTGGACATCCGGAGGAGCGACGGGAGCAGACATCTCTTTGGTGGCCTCCTCGGCGGCAATGCGATCGAGCGCTTCCTGGGCCAGGCGCTTGGCCAGCTTGCGACGATCTTCCTCGGACGTCGGTTCCGGATCCTCGGGGTAGTCGAACAACTCATCGGCTCGGATCGGTTCTCCCGTGGGAACGCGCGGTACCGGCGGGGTTACGGGAGCTGCAGCAGCGCGGGGGTCAGGCACGGCTAGGTCGGACAGCGAGGGAGCGGCTGCCGCACGCTCGTTGACGATGATGTGAGGATTGGTCCGCAGGTCCAGTGTGTCAGAGCCGATTGGCTCGAGACCGACGGGCAGGGCTGGGTCTGCGGGGTCTGCGGGGAGCTTCGCGCGCGATCGCTTGCGTGCCATGTGACGGGATCCTTGTCATCGAGACTGCGAGTCTCCATCCTACGCCACGGGAAGGAGCGGAACCCGGATGAGTGAACCCTGGACAAGACCCTTGCAAGAGGGGCGTCTCGTCATGGCGATGATTCGGCATGGGCAATGTGCTTGGAATGCGGAACGACGATTCGTGGGCAAGACAGATGTGCCCCTCGACGAGGTCGGACGCGCACAGGCCAGATTCCTCGCCGATCACTTGCCGCGCGGCTTTGATGCCGTCTACTCGTCTCCCCTCAAGCGTGCGATGCAGACTGCGGACGCGCTGACACCCCCGGCGTCCCGGGTGGTCGGGACCCTTGCTGAACTCGACCAGGGGGAGCTTGAGGGCCTGGCCCCTGACGTGGCCTTTGAGAGGTTTCCCGCCTTCTTCGCTGCGTGGAAACGAGACCCGAGCTCGATGCCCTGTCCCGGAGGAGAGTCGCTGCAGGCGTGCCAGGATCGGGCACTTGCGTCGCTGGAGCACATTCGGCAACAACACAGTGGTGGGCAATTGGTGGCTGTGGTCAGCCACCAAATTGTGATGTCGGCCATTACTCTTTCGGTCGTTGGGGAACGGTTGGGGTCCTGGAAGCAGCACTTTGTGGGAAACACAGCTCTCACCGTCCTGTCGTGGTCGGATGGCAAGTGGCGTTTGGAAGCGGAAAACTGGCAAATCACGGAATGACTCCATGGAGTGGATCTCCGTTTCCCAACGTGTGATGTGGGCGTTCGGGGGAGGGGTTGATGGCGTTGGACGCCGTTTCGGATCAATACGGACGCAGTTCCGCACGCGAGGCGCTTCTTGTCGTCGAGAGCAACGAGTTTGCTCGGCACAAGCTCAAGACGTCGCTGCGTGCGCCAAATCGGGAAATCTTCCTCGCTGCGTCGGCAAACGAGGGCTTGGCTGCGCTTCCCGATCTGGCTCCAGACCTGATCTTTGTCGGATTGGAGCTGCCTGATTTGCCAGGGGTTCGAGTCATCGACGTGTTCCGCGAGCGCGCCGCCGGGGTGCCAGTGGTCGCACTGACTGAGGTTCCGCGGGTGACCGGGGCTGTCGAAGCGTTGCGGCATGGTGCGGTGGACTACATCGGACATGGAGAGGACCGCGCACGCTTCCTGCAGGTCGTTGTGCGCGCCATGCAAGAGGCCCGGTCAGACCGCGCACTGCAGCACGCGCAGCAGCAAATGCGCGATCGCTATGGGTTCTCCAGGTTGGTCTCGCAGAGCCCGGTCATGTTGCAGGTCTTTGACCAGGTTCGAGCCGTCGCCCCAACCGAGGCGACCGTGCTGATTCTGGGCGAGACTGGCACCGGAAAGGAGCTGGTCAGTCGAGCCATCCACGATCGAAGCCAGCGAAAGGACCGACCCTTTATCGCAGTCAACTGCGGCGCATTCACCGAGACACTGCTCGAGAGCGAGTTGTTTGGGCACGAGAAGGGCTCGTTCACTGGAGCCGCTGGTCGCCGCGAGGGCCTGTTTGAGATGGCAGACGGCGGCACGTTGTTTCTCGACGAGCTCGGCGAGACCAGCCTCAACGTGCAGGTGACTCTGCTGCGCGTGCTTGAGACCATGACCTTTCGGCGTGTGGGCGGCCGAGAGGAGGTCCGGGTGGACGTTCGCATCGTCGCCGCCACGAACATCATGCTCGAGAGTGCCGTCGCTTCGGGCACGTTCCGTGAGGACCTCTACTACCGACTAAATGTCTTCCCGATTGAGCTGCCTCCACTCCGGCGGCGCCGCGAGGACATCCCGCTTTTGATGCGTCACTTCCTTGACGAGGTCGCTGAGGAATACAACGTCGAGCCGCCGATCATTGCAGCTGAAGCCATCGACGCGATCCTCTCCTACCACTGGCCGGGCAACGTTCGGCAGCTGCGTGCGATGTGCGAGCGATGGGTCATCACGAGGCACCGCCAGAGGCTTGAGCGCGAACATTTGCCGCCGGCGATGACCGGTGCTGCCCAGATCGCTCCAGAGACTGGCGTCTTCCCCATCGATGAGCAGGTCACGATGAAGGAGAACACCTCGAGTGCGATGAACCAGCTTGAACGCGCCTATCTATATAGGCAGCTCAAGCGCTGCGAAGGGCATCTCGAGCGCACGGCCAAGGCTGCCGGGATCACCCGGCGCACGCTGTACACCAAGATGAAGGCGTTCGGCCTCGATGGGCGCGACTTCAAGCCGAGCTAGAACATCGATTCTTGATGGGCTCCGGGCCGTCGGAACGGCGTCGGCGACGGCGGATCAGGCATGCGCCCGTAGCTGAGACGTCGCCGCCAGAGCTTGAACAGATCGGCAATGGCGCGCCAAGAAGGGTCGACCGGCCGCATGCGCCCGCCAATGGTGTGGTCGCCGTCACGACCGCCTCGTGCTCGATTGATGCGTGCCATGACGGAGTCTGTGCGATCGGGCATTGCGGCTCGCAGGCGCTGCTCAAACACGTCCCGCACAGGTCCCGGCAATCGAATGAGCCCCAGCCCAGCCCAGCTCGCGCCAGCATCGCGCGCA
>CAYYHT010000564.1:0-5352 GCA_964471355.1 uncultured Enterobacteriaceae bacterium | reverse complement strand
CTCCCAAGTTGGACTGGTGGCGCCGGCCCGATTCACTAAAGAAGCTCATTCGCGCAGGTGTGTTCATCGGGTTGATCGTGGCGTTGATGGTGGTGACCGTCCAGCTCGGTGGCCGCGGCAAGGTGCTCACCCACCGCAACTTCTACGGCGTGTTCGAGATTCGGCGTGTGAACTTGGTGGGCCAGGGCGTGTTTCGCATGATCGCCCATGGCAACACCATCCACGGTTTGCAGTATGAAGATCCGGACAACGCCCATCCCCTGTCGTACTACCACCTCGGTGGGCCGATTCAGCAGGCGCTGGATCACGGGCACCGGCCGCGCAACGTCGGTGCCATCGGTCTGGGAGCGGGTGCCATCGCATATTGGATGGAGCCCGGCGAGCGCATGGTTTTTTATGAAATCGACGGGGACAACGAGGCGCTTGCACGCGAGTACTTCTCGTTCTTGGACCAGAGCCCAGGTGACGTCAGCGTGCGGGTGGGCGATGCGCGTCCACTTATGCAGCTAGAGCTTGAGGATCAGCCCTACAACGTGCTCGTCATCGACGCGTTTTCGGGCGATGCCATTCCGCTGCACCTGCTCACCGTCGAGGCATTCGAGACCTGGTTGTCCCGAATGACCGACGACGGACTGATGATCGTGCACCTGTCGAACCGCTTCTATGACTTGCGGGGCGTCGTCGCGGCGCTGGGGGACCACCTGGGCCTGCGCAGCGCCTACCGCATTGGCAAGGCGGACCCCGATGTCCTCGATGACCCGCTCGCGAGCGCGGCCGTGGCCATGGCATTGAGCCGTGACGCGGCGGTGGTTGATGGACTCATCGATCAGGGATGGACCGCCGCGGGAGGGGGCGTGCCGCATGCGTCAGCTGTGTGGACGGACGACCGCCAGAATGTGCTGGTGCCGCTTTACTGGGGCAGTATCGACGGGTCCTGGCGCTAGGCGCCTGTCTACCCGCCCCGGCTCACCGCTCCAGATTGACGGTCAAAGCCATGGTGTCTTGGGACAGCGACGGCATGGCCAGCGTCTTCATGCTGGTGTGCTCTTGCCACCAGCCTCGGGCCTGCTCGTCGGTCCACCGTCCGGCATCGGCGCACGCGGCCAGCTGTCTGGCCAGGTCGGCTGCGGTGGCAGGTCGGTCGGCGGGGTCTTTGTGCATGCACGCCAGCAACACCCGTTCGAGGTCTTCGGGAATGGAGGACTCGAGCTCGCGCAGGCTGTCGATGACCGAGAACAGCTGCATGGCACAGATGGCTTGGGTGGTCTTGCTGTCGAACAGGTGCTTGCCGGTGAGCAGATAGGCGCCGATCAGGCCCAGAGCGTAGATGTCGGTGCGTCGATCGACCATGGCCGGGTTCTGGATCGACTCGGGGGACATGTAGCGAGGGGTGCCGATGATGCCTTGGGGATTGGTGGTGTCGCCGTCGGCGGGGGTCAGCTCTGTGACCAGGCCGAAGTCCAGGACCTTGACCGTGTCGTAGATGCCTCCGCGTCGGCAGAGCATGATGTTTGCCGGCTTTACGTCGCGGTGCACCAGCCCCACATGGTGGGCCTCGTCGAGGCTCCCACAGGCTTGCATGAGAATGTGGATGACCCGGTCGGCTGGCTGCTGCCCGGACCCCTGCACCAGGTCCTCGAGGTTGGTGCCTTCGACGTACTCCATGGCGTAATAGAAGATGTCCTCGGGAGTGCGCCCGTAGTCGTAGATCGCGATGGTGTTCGGATGGCTCAATGAGCTGGTCAGCTGCACCTCTTGCTCAAAGCGCACCAGCTCGGCTTCGTCAGAAGCGCGCTCGGCGTGCAGCAGCTTGATGGCTGTGGGTCGCCGAAGCATGGCATGGCTCGCCTTGTAGACGGCCCCCATGCCGCCCTCCCCGAGTTTTTCTTGCAGCGTGTACTGCCCCAGCTGCCTGACTTTTTCGACCTCGCGGGCCAGGTGCAGCTCGAATGCCTGGTCCAGCACAAAGGCCAGCACGATGGCCGCCAGCAGGCCCAACAGGGTGATGAGAACCAGCAGGTTGCGCTGGCTATTGGCCAAGGCGCGGAAGTCGTCCTCGGGCACGATCACACCGATGTGGAACGTGCGATTGGCCCCGAGTGAGAACGGTCGGAAGCTGCCCCACCATGTTCCCGAGGCTGCGCTGAATCGGAACGTTCCGGTGGCCTGGGACCACGCTGCGAGTCCCGCATCGAGCTCGGGGATTCCCAGTGCAGGGGCCGCCATGAGCACGTAGGGCTTGAACGCGTCGCGGTTGTCGTAGCGCGCATCGGCGGGCAGTCCCATGACCTTGTTGTCGTCGGTCAGGACGATGACCTTGCCGTTCGGGGAGACATCCAAGCCCGTGGTGAAGGCCGAGATGTCGATGAGCATCAGGTCGAAGGCGATGACCCAGGTCGTGTCCCCTTGCTGCCACTTGATCGATGTGGTGATGCCGGGGTCTTGGGTGGTGAAGAAGGTGTAGGGCGGTGTCCAGACCGGCTTCTTGCCATCGCCAGCGACAGCTCCCTCGTGCCAGGGCCGCTTGCGGGTGTCGTATGCGAGCGACTTGTCTTCCTCTTGAATGAGCAACAAGTCGTCGGACCAGCGCACCCACTTCACGTGCCCGTCCCACTCGTCGGCTCGCGACAGTCGGTTTCGCCATGTGTCTCCATCGCGCAGCAGGAGCCATTCCTCGCCCTTGCTGTTGCCGATCAACATCGAGGTGATCTGCTGGTGCTGCTGCAGCATGGGCACGAAACGCCGGTTGAGCGCTTGGTGATCGTCCAGGTCAAACGCGCTGGCCTGGCCCCAGTCCCGGGCCATCAGCAGGTTCGCTTCGATGGGGTCGAAGAAGGCGCCAAGCTCGGCGCCGGTGCGGGTCACCGAGTGATCGATGGCGCTGTGCGACAGGTCGCGCACGGCCTTGTTGGCGGACAGCGTGGTGACCAGCAAGATGGCGCCTGCAAATGCCAGCACAAGCAGCACCACCATTCGCAGGACCTTGTTGCGGATGCGCAGAGAAGGGGGTGCGAGCAGCCGCGTGGCGGTACCCATCAGAGAGTCGCTCATGCGCTGATGAGGAGGAAGGCGATGGCCGAAATCGCGATCAGGATGCTGGTGGCCATGAGCGACACGATGGCCATCGTCAGCGACAGCAAGACCAGCTTCGTGCCGCGGGATATGCGCTTTTGTCCGGGCAACGGAGCGATCTCGGTCTCAAGCGCCTCGGCGGTCATTGGGTCGCCTTGCCAGGCGGCGAGCACGCGATCGAGGGCTTCCATGGACGGGTACCGCTCGTCGCGGTCCCGGGCGATGCAGCGCATGACGATCTTTTCGAGGCCGTCCGGCAGCACGATGCCCGGTACCTTTTCGCTCATGGTGGGCGGCGGCTTCTCGGTCTTGTCGATCATGCGATCGATGGCCGAGCCGGTATCAAAGGGAGCCCGCCCAGACAGTGCGCCGTAGATCAACGCGCCGAGGGCGTAGATATCGACCCGTTCATCGAGGTCCTTTCGCAGCTCGACCTGTTCGGGAGCCATGAATGTCGGCGACCCCACCGCGACCCCGGCCTGGGTCAGGTGTTTGTTGGTGCCCACCTTCTTGGCCAAGCCAAAGTCGATGATCTTGACGTAGTTCTCGTCGCCATCGACGTTGGTGATGAGCACGTTCTCGGGCTTCATGTCCCGGTGGATGATGCCGTTGGAGTGAGCCTCGGTCAGGCTTCCGCAGATCTGCCGAGCAATGTGCACCACCCTCTCGGGCTCGAGGGGAGCCTCTTTCTCGATGATGTCGATCAGCGGGGTGGCATCGACGTACTCCATGGCGATGAAGAACGTGTTGCCATGGCCATCGTAGGCATAGACCGAGATGGTGTTGGGGTGCTGCAGCCTCGCATGAACGCGAGCTTCCTCGATGAAGCGCTCCCGCAGGCGCATGTGATCGGCATCTTCATCGTCCGCGATGATGATCTTGACCGCCATGATGTCGCCGGTCTCGCGCTCTTTTGCCCGGTACACCGTCGACGTACCGCCCCTGCCCAGCTCATCCAACAGCTCGAACTGAGCCTCGATGATGTCGTGGGTCGGGTGTTTCTCGGCTTTCACGCGTCCAGGATAACGCTCAGCGACAGATCGCGTATGTGCTCGTGTCAAGGCTGGGATGCGGCTGGCAGCTTGCCGAACTACTGTAAGCCATCACGGAGGTCCCCATGCGTTTTTTGCTTCTCGCCATCTTGTTGCCCCTGACGGCTTCGGCTGTGCCCCTCGAGCTCAATCATCAAGGCCGCTTGATGGACATCACGGGCACCCCGCTCGATGGCCAGCACGACCTGACCCTGCGCATCTACGAGGCGCCGTCCGGCGGCACCCACGTCTGGGAAGAGACCCACACCAACGCCGAGTTCGATGCGGGCTACTTCAACGTGGCCCTCGGATCGCAGACCTCGTTGACCGAGGCGCTCTTCGACGCCGATGATCTGTGGCTGGCCTTGGTGGTCGACACCGGCGCCGAGCTTCCGACCCGCTTGCCGCTCAACAGCGTGCCTTTCGCGATTCGGGCGGGCAATGCCAACACTGCCACCACCGCCGACACGGCATTGTCGGTGGACTGGGCCAATGTGACGGGTGCGCCGACGTCACCGCTGTCGGGCTTGTCCTGCAGCACCGACGATGTGCCCACCTGGAGCGGCGCTGCTTGGGTCTGTGGCAATCCCCTGCCGATTGACGCCAGCGACATCACGACCGGCATCATCAGTCGCGACCGGCTGCCCGTCGGCACCGGCACCACCGATGTCGCCGGCGGCATCCACACCCACGACGGCGACGCCATTACCGGCGGCGTGATCGATGCGGCCTACCTGCCCGTAGGCGACTTGAGCGGCGAAGTCGCTGCCGGCGATCACACCCATACCCTCGACGACTTGGTCGGCGGCGGCGAGCTGGTGCTGGGCGACGATGGCTCGTGCGACAACGAGGGCGAGCTTGCCTGGGACACATCCGAAAAACGTCTCAAGGTCTGCGACGACGCCGGCGAGTGGCAGTACGTCGTCACCGGTGGGCTCGAGGACGGCTTCTACTCCAATGAGACCAGCGCCAAGAGCGCGGGCCTGACGGGCTACTGGCTGCTTGACAACACCGCAGACGAATACCCCGGCTTCGGCGGCCGACTTCACCGTGTTCGGCGGCGCTGGCTACGTATCCGGGGCGACATCCAGCCCGTTCACCGGACTGACCGTACCGCAACGCCCGGACGTCATCGACTTCGACGGCACCAATGACGCCATCGACATGCTGACGGGACCGGCGTACTCCGGCGACACCTACACGGTGGCGTTCTGGGTCATCAAGGATGGCAATGGCGCCGGTACCCGCA
>CAYYHT010000563.1:0-5356 GCA_964471355.1 uncultured Enterobacteriaceae bacterium | reverse complement strand
GCAGAAGTAGTTGTCATCGGCGCAGACCGAGCGCAGAAGGTTGTCGTCGCCGGTCTGGTAGTAGGCGAGGTCGAGGTCGTTGCCGTTGACGTGGGTGCCTTCGGGGTGACGCAGCTGACCGCGCATGCGGCCGGGGGTGTCGCCGTCGTCCTCGCTCATGTCACCGAGACCCAAGGGGTTGGTGTCTTCGAACTGGGCTGCAGTCTCGGCAGCGGCGTAGCGCACCAAGTAGGCCACTTCGCGGCGCAGGTTGCTGTAGTGCGTCTCGTGGCTGACCACGTAGCCATCGTCCGCCGTCTGGGCCTGCGGGAACTGCATGATCTCGTTGCACGGACCGCCCTCGGAGCTGTCGTCGAAGAAGTCGTCGCAGTCGAGTCCGTCGTGGAAATCCTCGACACGGATGTCGAGGTTGTAGTCGTCGTGACCGCCCTGGTAGCCGTCGACCACCAGGAAGTGGCTCACGTCTTCGTCGGTCGAGTTGTACCAGGCCAGGCGCTCGTAGTCCTGTTCAGTGGCGGAGTACCAGAGCACGTTGTCATCGCCCTCTTCGCCGCTGGCCATGTCGAGTCGCTCGTCGACGGGATTCTCGGGGTCTTCGATCTCCCACAAGTCGAGGTCGCCATTGCCCTGACCGCCGCCGTCCATGGTCAGCTCGACCTGCACCCAGCTGTTGGCTGGCACGTCGATGCGGTAGTAGTCGCGGTCGTCCTCGCACAGCGCGATCTCGTCATAGGACTCGCCGTCATCGGCTTCGAGGCCCGACAGGTCGTCGAACTCGTCATTTTCGCCGTCGCCGCAGTCGTCAATGAACTCGGGAAGCGGGTTTTCGTCGACTTCGATGTCGCTTCCGCCCCCTCCAGGAATCAGGCCACAGCCGGAAACGAGAACGAGCAGAACGGACGGAAAACAGAGTCGAAACATAAAAACCCCAAAGAGAGTGGGCCGCAAATAGTGAGGTTGAGACGGGCTCGCAACCCGTCGCGCTAAGCTGCGACCGGAGGAACGCCATCATTCGCCTTGCCGCCATTGCGTCACTGTTGCTGCTCCCAGCGTGCTTCACGCCCAAGAATGGCCAGTGGAAGACCTCCTTGGTCGAAGTGACGCAGAGCTCTTGTGGCGACGATCGGCACGTTCGTCATGCTTTGTCCCTCGGCGACGGAGGCGGCTTCCTGCTCGACACCGATCTCGGCAAGACCGAGCGAATGACGCTGCCAGAAGCGCCGGAGATGCCGCTGACTTGCTACCTGCGCGGCAAGGACTTTCACTGCGCAGGGGACATGCGTGCCCCGGTCGGACGGGATCGCGACGCGACGGTCACCACCACCCTCACCGTCAGCGGTCGCTTCGTCGACCCAGTCCAGATGCAGGGCACCATCGACATCACCGTCGGGTGCGAGGGCGTGTACTGCTACGGCATGAAGCTGACCGGCTGCTCGGTCGAAAAGAACTTCGAAGCGAGCCTATAGCGGCCCACCGAGGGGGCGCGGCTGCAGCGAGGAGGCCAGCGAGCTTGCTCGCGCCCGCCGCCGGAGCGAAGGCGCGACCCTTGACGAGGTGGGCCGCCCCAATATTGAGCCCTAGCGGCCCACCGAGGGGGCGCGGCTGCAGCGAGGAGGCCAGCGAGCTTGCTCGCGCCCGCCGCCGGAGCGAAGGCGCGACCCTTGACGAGGTGGGCCGCCAAAATATTGAGCCTATAGCGGCCCGACGAGGGCTCGCGCCCGCCTTATTCGTCGGTCTCTTCGGCTTCCATGCGACCGCTCTCGCCGTTGCGCTGCGCCTTGCCGGTCTTTTGCTCGACGGGGGCTTCCCCGGCCTTCTCTTCGTCGGTCTTGTCGGCTGCGGGCGCTTCTTCGGTGGCGGGAGCGTCGGCGGCCTTTTCGTCGGCTGCAGGGGCTGCTTCGGTGGCGGGAGCGTCGGCGGCCTTTTCGTCGGCTGCAGGGGCTGCTTCGGTGGCGGGAGCGTCGGCGGCCTTTTCGTCGGCTGCAGGCGCTTCTTCGGTGGCGGGAGCGTCGGCGGCCTTTTCGTCGGCGGGAGCCTCGCCCTTGTCGTCAGCGGGAGCCTCACCCTTGTCTTCGGGAGCGGTGTCACCGGGAGTCGGTGCCTCGGGGGCCTCTTCGACCTCGGGCAGCAGCAGTTCGTAGTTGAACTCGACCCGTGCGTTGGTCTCGCCTTCCTTGGCGCCTTCGCTGCCCATGCCCTTGGCGCCCAGGCGGCGTGCGGGCAGGTCCTTGGTCATGAAGAATCCACGGATGTCGGCGGCGCGCAGCTTGGAGGTCTGCAGGATGGCGTCTTCGTCGGCGCCCTTGTCGCTGTAGACCTTGAGCTTCAGCAGCATGTCCTCGTTGGCCGCCAGCAGTGCGGCGATGCTCTCGAGGTGAGGCTTGCTTTCTTCGGCGACGACTTCGCCAGCGAAGACGATGCCCGGCTTGACGACGATCTGGCCTTCGACCACGAACACGTCGGCGACGCAGCCGTTGCTGTACTTGGACAGTGCGCCCTCGTCAGCCTTTTCGTCTTTGCACTCGTCGCGGTGGTCACCGACGGTGTCTTCGTCTGCATCGGGGCAGCCCCAGGCGGCCACGGTGCCCTTTTCGTCGACGCACTCGTCGTCGCTGTCGACCACGGTGTCGCCGTCGCTGTCGGGACAGCCCTTGGTGGTCTTGAGACCAGCATCGGTGGGGCATTCGTCTTCGGAATCGATGACTGAGTCGCCGTCGCCGTCGGGGCAACCTGCCCCGGTGACATCGCCCTCGAGGATGGGGCAGTTGTCGTCGACGTCGAGCACGCCGTCTTTGTCGTTGTCCGGTTCGGGGCAGCCGTCTTCGTCCTCGAAGTTGTCGAGGTCTTCGAGCTCGCCGTCGCACTGGTCGTCGGCGTCGAGCACACCATCGAGGTCGTTGTCGGGCTCGGGACAGCCGTCGTCGTCTTCGAAGTCGTCCATGTCCTCGGCTTCGTCCATGCAGGCGTCGCTGCCGTCGGTGATGCCGTCGCCGTCGGTGTCCTTGCCGCCGAAGCTGAACGACAGTGCCATCGTCCATTCCCAGTTCTGGAACACATCACCGTGGTTGTCGAATCGCTCGGTGCCGAAGTTCTGCACCATGCGGAAGTCGCTGCGGGCTGACAGGCTGTCCGAGATCTCGTACAAGAATCCCGAACCGATGTTCATGATGAAGTCGGTGTCACCGTTGATGAAGCCGTTGGGCAGCTGATCAGCGATCGAATCGTCGACGGTCTTGATGAACACACCAGGTCCGACGATGAAGATCGGCTGGAGCTTCTGGTCGGGCATGGCGCTGGCAAAGAAGTTCAACCGAGGGGTCAGGCCCTGGTAGTCAAACTCGCCCTTGCGGGTGGTTCCACGCACCATCGAGATGTCGGCTTCAATGCCCACACCGTGATCGAGACCGTACTGAACGCGTGGCATGAACGTGATGCCACTGTCGAAGGGCTCGAGCTGGTCGGTGATGAAGGCACCGCTCGCAAGCGAGATCGTGATGACGCCTTCGTCCGCCATGGCGGTGGACGAGAGCAGCAAAGCCGCGGCACAAAGGGACAAGCTGCGCATCTGGGCGCTCCTAGAAGGGCGGCACTGTAACCGTTCGATCTGTCCCTGGTGCCAGATGCAAGTCAAGACGCATAGAGGGTCTGCATGATGAGGGTTCTGACCGAGGATGGCTGGTCGCTGGCTGTCCGGCATATTGCGGCACAAGGCCGATCCAGAGGGGCCATCCTGGGTTTGCACGCGATGATGGTCGATCAGCGAACCCTTGACCGGGGCGGAGATGGCATCGGGTCTTTGCTCGCCAGCCGAGGGTGGGACGTCTACCTCGCGGACTTTCGCGGACACGGTCGCAGCGGACCCAAGGTGCAGAAAGGAGGCCGCTGGAGCTACCACGATCTCGTGGATTATGACGTGCCGGCCCTCGTCGATGCGGTGCGCGAGCTCAACGGGCGCAAGCCGCTGGTCGTGCTCGGGCATTCGTTGGGGGTTCATGTCACTGCCGCATCGGTGGGTGCGGGGCGCTGTGAGCGGCCGCCGGACGCGTTCGTGAACCTGGCTGGGGGCATCTGGGCCCCTCGACTCGAGCCCGGCCGCCGGGCCAAGCTGCTCAAGGGGCTCACCTTCGCGGCCTTCCGACGGGTCAGCAGGTTTCAGGGCTTCTTCCCGACACGCAGGCTCAAGATCGGAAGTGATGATGAATCGGGTGCCTATGTCGAGCAGCTCACCGGGTTCTGGAGCGATGACTACTGGGGAAATGAGCGCGGCGACGACTACCTAGCCGGCATGCAGACCATCGAAGGGCCCGTCCTGGCGGTGATCGGCGCCGGCGACTGGTTGCTCGGTTGGCCCAAAGGCCTGTGGCGGTGGACCGATGCCTACGGGCCTGAACGCGCCGACAAATGGCTAGTCGGTCGTGGCTCGGGTCATGGGCTCGACTTCGATCCCGGGCACATGGAGCTGGTGACCGACCTGGCGTGCCGGCCGATGTGGGAGCGCATCGCCGATTGGTTGGAACTGGCGCTGCCGGCCTGATTGCGACGCTATGAGCGTTCCTTCTTCTGCTGCTTCAGGCGCTTGGCCTCGTGCTCGATGCGCCGCTTGTGTTCCTTTTCGTGGCTGCGCCAGCTGACCTGAGCGGCTGCGGTGGCGTTGACCGCGTCTGCGAGCCACTGCCCGCACTGCTGATCTGGGACGGTCAGTTTGTGGGTTGTGCCGGACTCGTGCTGCGATCCAGCCTGGAGGCGTCGTGACGTACAGGATGGTGACGTACAGGGTGATCCAGGAAATCACCCAGAGCAGCGCGAAGATGGAGTGGGTGAGGTTGTCGCCGGCGCTGGGGACACGCCAGTTCTGATCGTCATCGCGGACCAGGCCCAGGCGCTGCTCAGCGGCGTCTTGCTCGCTGTCAGCCATCGAATGCTGCGGCGTTGCTCATGGCACCGAGATCGAGGACTTGGGTGAAGCCCTTCGACTTTAAGATGCCCTCGGCCCGAAGACTGCGCATGCCGGATGCGCAGTACAGGACGATGGGCTTTTCTCGGTCTCCAAGCTCGTCGAGGCGGTTTGGCAGTGAGCCCACCGGGATATTGAGTGCCCCATCGAGGTGGCCGCCAGCGAACTCGGCCGGGCTGCGCACATCGACCAAGAGGCCGCCGTTGGCCAGGGCGATCTGAATGCCGGCGATGTCTTTGGGGCCTCGCCGCGTGAAGGCCACAACCACGACAATGGCGAATGTCAGGGACAGTGCTGCGGTGGTGATCCAGCTCATGGGGGAGTGTTAACCGGACCGGCATGAAGCATGTGTATGAACTGTCCATCAATGGCGAGCCCGTCGAAGTCGCTGCACACGCCCAC
>CAYYHT010000562.1:0-5372 GCA_964471355.1 uncultured Enterobacteriaceae bacterium | reverse complement strand
CCTTGATCACCCAATCCGGGTCGGCCAGAAACGGCCGCGCCATCGACACCATGTCCGCGTGACCGTCGGCCAGGACCTGTTCGGCGGTGTCGGGCATGTTGATGCGGTTGCTGGTGATGAGCGGAATCTGGACCTCGCCCTTGAGCCGCTCGGTGACCCAGGTGAAGCCAGCCCTCGGAACCATGGTGCCGATGGTCGGAATGCGGGCCTCGTGCCACCCAATGCCCGTGTTGATGATGGTGGCCCCAGCTTCTTCGATGCGCTTGGCCAAGATCACGATCTCTTCCCAAGTGCTGCCGTCCTCGACCAGATCGAGCATCGACAGGCGGTAGATGATGATGAACTCGGGTCCGACGGCCTCGCGCATGCGGCGCACGATCTCGACCGGCAGGCGGATGCGGTTTTCGTAGCTGCCGCCCCACTCGTCGTCGCGCTTGTTGGTGTGGCGCACAATGAACTGGTTGAGCAGGTAGCCCTCGCTGCCCATGACCTCGACGCCGTCGTATCCAGCGTCCTTGGCCTTCTGGGCGCAGTTCACGAACGCGTTGATGGTGCGCTCGATGCCGCGCTTGGACAGACCGCGGGGCTTGAACCAGCTGATGGGGGACTTGATGGCCGACGCCGAGACGGCCAGCGGGTGATACGCGTATCGGCCTGTATGGAGGATCTGCATGGCAACGCGCCCGCCGGCCTCGTGCACGGCATCGGTCACGTAACGGTGCTTCCAGACCTCGTACCGATTGGACAGCTTGGCGGCGAACGGCTTGGTCCAGCCCTCGCGATTGGGTGCCACGCCACCGGTGACCATCAGCCCGACGCCCCCCTCGGCGCGCCGTGCAAAGTACGCGGCCATGGCGCGCAGCGGTCCCCATTCCTCTTCGAGGCCCACATGCATGGATCCCATGAGAACGCGGTTCTTGAGCACCACATGACCGAGGTCGAGTGGGGCAAGCAGGTGAGGGTAGGTAGGATGCGGGTCTGCCATGGTCTCTCCGGTCCATGGGCGTAACTGAATGACGATTCATTTGTGTGAGGTGCTTGGTGAGGCACTCGGTTTCGATCCTGCTGTTGACCATCGCAATGGCGCTCGCCTGCGGCGGTGATGCTTCCGATCAGCCTGTGGTCGGGTCTGTTGGGTCCACCGACGATGCAACTGCAGCGGGGGCAGCAGCAGACACGCCCAAGGCGCCGCCGACTCTCGCGGCCTTGCCCGCAGCCGACTCGAGCCCCGAGCAGCTGTCGGCGCCTTCCGAGACCGGCTCCCTCGAAGATGGGTGCAGTCCGGGCATCGAAAAGACCAGCTACAAAGGCCGTTCGTTGTCGGTGACCATCTGCCCAAACGTGCCGATGATGATCAGCAGTGACGACTACGAGGAGCCCTGCGATGACTGCCCCACACTGTGGGTCGGGGCCACCGCACGCTCGGCAGACAACAGCCGGCACATCGATCTCGAGGCCGTCGAGATCAAGTCCGAGGATCGCGGCAAGCCCGTGGTGCTCAAAGGCAGCGTCAAGAATGCCATCGAGATCAGCTGGGGCGTCTGGGCCCAGAAGGTCGAGCAGAGCGAAGGCCGCTACGGGGCCGAGAAGTTCGGATACGTGCTGGCCGGTCCTCTTGAAGAGTCCGCATTCCGCGACCTGGCCAAGCCGCGCATTGCCGTCATGGTTGCCGGCGGCGACGCGTTCGTTCAAGACACTGTGCGCAAGGCCGTCTGCGGCGGCAAGACTCCATGCATCGACGGCGGCGAGGCCAAGGGCAAGCGAGACTTCGTCGAAGTGCTCTACAAAGGCGTGAACGACCGCTCGTTGGCCGAGAGTCTGGGCGCGAAGCTCGACGAGGCGGGAGTGCGCCGCGTGGTGGTGACCCACTGGGCCGGCAGTCCCGAGCGCATCACGGTAGCGATCGGGAGCTGAGCTCTCCGCGGTCGACGATGCGGTAGACCTCGTCCTGAGGAAGCCCTGCTTCGAGTTTTGGGTCGCCGTAGAAGTAGCGCAGCTGCCAAGAAGCGGGGCCGTCAGGCACCTTGATCAAGCGGGAATGGGACGCGTCTGGCCCGCGCTCTGGGCTGGGCACGGAGTGGTCCTGGGCGAGGCGCCAGTTGCCGTCGCGGTCGGCTCGAAAGAAGCGATGGTAGCCGCGCCGCTCAAGGGGCTCGGTGCAGGTGGGGTCCGCACAGATCCACAGCTCGAGCCGGCGAAAGGGGTCTCCGCTCGGAGTGGCGTGGCCCACAGCATGGGAGGTGACCGTGCCCATGGCAAAGCCAGGTTGTTCTGTGGAGCGCACGACTGTGGCACTGAGAGCAGCTGTCAGCAGTGTCGGGTCGTGTGCGCCGGGAAAGCGGTGCGACCCCTCGCTCATGTGGCAGCTCTGGCAGGGTGTGTCGGCCTTGTAGGCGGACATATCCCACTCGGAGTGGGTGCTCTGGGCGGCGGTGCCTGTGGGTACTATGTCCGGTCTGGCGTGCACATCGATCAGGTCGAATTCATGGCATCCGGCGCAGAATTCAGAGCTGGAGAGCCGCTTGTCCCGCCGCATTGCATGCTGTGCCAGTGCCCGTGCACTCGGCTTGTTTGAGGTCAGCACCTTGCCGTCTCGCAGGTGACAGACCGCGCAGTTCACGCCTTCGGCGGCCAGGCCAAGCCCCCCTTCCGCGAGATCGGCCTGTTGTTGGGGCAGGGGGGCGTGGCAGTTCATGCACCATTGCTTGCCCAGCGTCGGCTCAATGGAGGCGGCGAAGACGGGATTGGTCCAGGCGCTTGCGTGCCGGGAGTGGCTCCACTGCTCGGTCTGATCTGGATGACAGCTCTGGCACTGCTTGGCCGAGCGCGGCTCGCTGTGCTGCAGCGGCTGCAGGCCCCCCTCGAACAGCGGTGCTGGCGCGCAGGCCAGCAACAACCACGCGATCAAGGGATCGTGACCACGATGTCCGCTTTGCTCTTCCAGTCAATGGGGGTGACTTCGGTGACGCCCAGGGTCTTGCCGACGCCCTCAGCGACGGCGTTGGCACGAGACCAGCTGTGCACGGTGGTGCTCGACGGAGCCGTCTTTGGACTGTCGCCCACCGTCGCACCGAAGCCGGCTTCGATCAGCTTGCGTCGGGCCTCGCGCACCTTTGCCTCATCGGTGCCACGGACCTCGACCAGCGGTCCGGCCGGTGACACGTTGCCGGAGCTTCCGTACAGCTCGGTTCCGTATGCGTCTCGAAAGCCGGTGGCGCCCATGTCGAGCACATCCCAGAACACGAATGCGCAGGTCGCCGACCAGCGCGGCTTCAGGCCCATGCGGCCCCCCCACATGCCTTCGCCCTTGAATTTGTAGCGATGGTGCTCCCAGCGTGCGTCGCCGCGGTCCACACCGCCGGTCAGGTAGCCTTGATACTGGCCCCACAGACCGATCGAGTAGACCCCTTTGTCATCCCACTTCGCCTCTGGCATTTCGTCCGGGTACCCGCTGCCGTCCTCCATGCGCAGCCGCAGCTTCGAGTCGCCGCAGCTGTTGCCGCTCTTGCCTTTCTGCAGCGGGTTGTTGGCTTTCCAGGCATCGAAATCGGTGCCTGTGCAGAGGTCATCGGCATTCTTGATGCTGTAGCAGTCCTCCTCACCCTTCTCGAGGCTGTAGATGACGTGCTTCTTCCAGGTCCGAGTCGGCCCCTCGGTGTTGAAGGCCTCTCCCTTGACCACGGCGACGACCTTGCCGTCGATGGTCCACCCCACGACGCTGGTGATCTGTTCGCGGGTGTCTTCCTCGGCATGAGCAAGGGACGAGAGCAGGCTCAGCAGCAGCAACATGTTGACTCCGGAACCGGAGTATAGGCCTCACGCGCCTTGTTTCCCAGGGGTCACCGTGCCCAATTCGACGTAGGCCCCATCGGTCATGACGATGAACGGACGCTCCTCAAAGGTCAGGCCGCCCTCACCGTCGTGCTCGATAATCTGCAGCTTGCCCATGCCATAGCCCATGGGGCCACGGGTGTAGTAGTGGGCCTGCAGAGTATATGTGAGCTGTCCCGGCTTGCTGATGGTGAAGCACTCGGGACCGTATCCAGTGGTCACATCGGCGTACAGCTGGCCCCCCGAGCTGAGCGTTGGCTGGCTGTAATAGGCGTGCCCGCCGTTGCTGTCGTAGATGTGGAAGTCCACGTCGTTCGCATCGGTTTCCCAGTTCAAGATGAAGCGAATCGACTCCCCCTCAGCCCGCACCCCGCCCGCAGAATTGAGCAGTTGCTCAATTTCATGGGCGCGGTCTGGATCCGCGGCCATCCAAGCCGACGCGATCAGGCCCACGTCTTCGTCCAGAATGCGGTCCACGCCGCGGAATCGGCCGTCCGGGTAGCTGCGCTCGGCGCCGGTCCGAATGGCCTCGAACGCGGCCTCGTGCTCTCCCTGTTTGACAAGTGCATAGGCCAACAGGCGGTGGCTGGCGGGGTGGTCCGGGCGCTGCTCGACCGCGTGGGTGTAGGTGTCCACGGTGAGCTCTGCCGCTGGGGCACCCAGCCGCTCGAGGCGCTCTCCTGCCATGCGGCGAAGGTCTGCGCGCGACGGGAACAAGTCGATAATGGAGCCATAGGCTCGAGCGGCTCCAGCGATGTCTCCGCTGGCTTCGAGCGCCTCGCCAAGAGCGATGAGCGCCAGCACATCACCTGGGTCTTCGTCGTGCCAGGCCTTTGCGAATGCGACCGCAGCGGCGGTCTTGCCTTTGCCAAGAAGCACCATGGTCTCCTTGAACTTGCCATCCCACGCGGCGGTGGGATCGATGGAGCCTGGTCGTCCTTGGCCGCTGCCCCCCTCGTCGTCCTCGTCGGCGCTCATCATTTCGGACATGGGCTCGCTTGCCCGGTCTCGGCTCGCCATGCCCAGGGTCAGGCGTGGCATCGATGGAGCGCGCCGGCCGCTTGTGGGCGCGGAACGCGACACGCTTCGCTCTTCTTGGGCCATCACAGAGGGTTCGGGCTGCTCGACCATGGCTGGTGCCTCGGTCGGAGGGGCGGGCGGCGGAGCGCCATCCATCTCGGTGAAGTCGCCTTCCTCCTCCTCTTGTTCCTCGTTGGTCCATCCGTCATCGGTGGCGCGCTTCTCGCTCTTCTTGGACTTCGTGTCGGCCTTGCTGACGACCTGCTTGGGCTTGTCCGGCACCACAATGGCGGCACGGTCGACCAGCTGCAGGCCGTCTCCCTCCACCACCAGGATGTTGGCCAGGGAATCGCGGGGAATCTCGAAGCGGGCGTAGTCCTCTTCGGTCTCCAGAACCAGCAGGGCTGTGTGGTTGGACAGGACCCGGTGCTTGGTCGACAGCTGCACGATGAGGTTCTTGAGCGAGGAGCGCTCGGCATCATCCAAGGCTTGGGACTCGGCCTGCTGCAGCTTGCTGATCT
>CAYYHT010000561.1:0-5375 GCA_964471355.1 uncultured Enterobacteriaceae bacterium | reverse complement strand
GATATTGGTGGCCGCCTGGTGGTGGTCCGGCTTGAGAAGAATGCAGCGTTCATAGGCCTCGATGGCCTTGCGGAAGTCTCGGTTGTCTTCGTACGCAATGCCGAGGCGCAGCTGAGCCTCGACCAATCCAGGGTCGAGGGCTGTCGCCCGCAGGAAGCACTGAATCGACTCGCGGTACTTGCGCTCTTTGTGGAAGGAGCGGCCGCGGTCGAGCATGTCCCGTGCCCCAGCCCGGTCTGAGCCCGTGCGAGCCGGCAACGATGGCGGTCGTCGAATCGGTGCCATGAACGAGTCGGAATCGGGCGTCTGTACGCGAAGCTCGGCATCACAGTGAGCGAGGCCCTGCTTGACGAAGGCCGACTGTGGCTCGAGCTCGAGGGCACGGACCCACAAGGGGCGCGCCAGACCATATTGCTGCTGTGCGTTGAGTGCTGCGGCTCGGCCACAGATGGCGAAGTAGTCGTCTGGCTGGTGCTCGAGCACCACCTCGAATGCGGCTGCGGCCTCGTCGAAGCGTCCCAGCATGCGCAGTGCTTCAGCTTTGCCGGCGAGCGCGCGTGTCTCTTGGGGATTGTTCTCGAGGATGGCCTCGCAGGCTTCGATCGACGCGGCGAATCGGTTGTCACGGCGAAGTGCATCAGCCCGATGGCAGGCGCAGTCCGTGTGGGTCGGCTGCAGCTTCAGGGCGGCGTCATAGGCCTCGATGGCTTCGCGTAGCTTGCCCGCTTCGCTGCGGCTGACACCCAGCAGGAACCAAGCCTCGGACCATTCTGGGTCCTCGGTGGTGGCCGCATCGAATGCCAAGGCGGCTTCGTTGAAGCGTCCCTGCTGGATGTACGCTCGCCCGAGGTCGAACTGGGTGCGGGCGCCAGCGCGTCGGGGCACCGCGTCGCTGACCTGTTGCGCGGTGATGGCAGGGTCTTCTGGGCGCCGACGCTTTCGAGCCAGCTCGGCTTCGGCGCGGCGCAGACCGATCAGTGCTGCGTCGACGCTGGGGTCCAGGTCGAGAGCGCGGCGCCACAGGGCGACCGCATCTCCGTAGCGGTGCTTGTTGGTGAGCGCGCCGGCCTTGCCTCGCAGCGCAAAGGCGTGCGTGGGCAGAATGGCCAGTGCCTTGTCAAACCACACGATGGCCTCGTCGGCCTTGCCCGCCTCACGCAGTGCGTCAGCGCGGCCCGACAGCGCAAAGACATTGTCTGAGTCGAGCTCAAGGGAGCGGTCGTACCACTCGATGGCGGCTGTGTGGCGACCTGCTCTGCGCAGGACTTCACCGATGTGGCAGGGGGCGTCAGCGCGTCGCTCATCGAGGGCGAGCACGCGCTCATAGGCGTTGACCGCATCGTCGGTCCGGCCAAGCTCGTCGAGCAGCAACGCCAGATCCCACATCATCTCGATGCTGTCGGGGGCGAGTGCAATGGCCTTGGAGAGGACCTTTACGGCGTCGGTGGGACGCTTGTCCGCTGCCAGCGCGCGGCCCCATGCATATTGCTTGGCGATCTCGAGTTCGCCGCCTTTGAGCTCGGGCGGCGGTGGCGGAGGCGACAGCTCACCCGTGTCGGTCTTGGTCTTGGTCTTGGCCTCGATGCCCTTGTCGGCGGTCTCCTTTCCGTGTGCGGCAAATCGGGAGTCCGGAGACATTGCCAGCGCGCGTTCCCAGAATGGCAACGCGTCGCTGTAGCGCCACATTGCATTCAGGGCGCTGGCCTTTCCGCGCAAGGCGAACGCATTGTCCGATTCGAGCTCGAGGGCGGCGTTGAAGCTGTTGAGTGCTTCTTCGGCGCGACCAAGCAAGCGCAGCGCCTCGGCGCGTCCGGCGAGGCCGGCGACCAGATCGGTCTTGAGCGCAAGTGCCTCGGCGTAGGTCCCGAGCGCTTGGTGGTAGCAGCTTGCGAATCGCAGTGCCTCACCGCGTCCGATCAATGCCTCGACATGATTCGGATCAACCGCCAGTGCGACCCCAAATGCGTCTGCGGCGAGGGTCCATCGCATTCGCTTCGCGTAGGTCCGACCGAGCTCGAAGGCGGGCTCGAATTGCTTGCCATCTGTGGCAGCAACGGCCTCTTCAAATGCTCTTGCTGCGGCATCCCAGTCGCCGTCGGCCTGGTGTTTTCGGCCGCGCTCGAGGTGTGCCTGGGCTTCCTTGCGCCTGCTCATGGAGTGATCACCTCTCTTCATCTCTATTGTTAACGACGCATTGCCACGGTTCTTTCAGTTTCTGTCTTTGGACACCACGACTTTAGACATCAAGTCCCCCTGCTCGTTCAGCATTGGCCATGATGAATTCGTAGCGTGGCGCGGCATCGCGCCCCATCAACTGGCCGATAGTCCGCTCCGCTTCTTCAATTTCCTCGATCGAGACTTGCAGCAATCGACGCTTGTTCGGGTCCAGAGTGGTCTCGAATAGCGTCTTTGGCGGCATCTCACCGAGGCCCTTGAATCGCGTAATCTCGGGCTTGGCGCGGCCTGGCAGGTTTCGCAAAATTCGCTCTCGGTGGGCATCGTCGGTCGCCCACCACGTCTTCTTTCCGACCTGGATGCGGTAAAGAGGCGGCTGTGCGATGTAGATGTAGCCCTTCTTGAGCAGCGGCTTGAGGTGGCGGTAAAAAAATGTGAGCAGCAGCGTGGTGATGTGATGACCATCGCTGTCGGCGTCCATCAACAAGATGACTCGGTGGTACCGCAGCTTGCTGTCGTCGGTGTTCTTGCCCATGCCGGTGCCGAGCGCCGTGACGATGTTGGAGAGCTCTTCGTTGCCCAGGACCTTCTTGAGGGTGGCCTGTTCGCAGTTGAGCACCTTGCCGCGCAGGGGGAGGATGGCCTGGGTGCGCCGATCGCGACCTTGTTTGGCTGAACCACCCGCCGAGTCGCCTTCGACGATGAACAGCTCACATTCACCCGGATCGCTCGATGAGCAGTCGGCGAGCTTGCCTGGAAGATTGAGCCTGGAGCTGGTCGGGGTCTTGCGGCGGACCGCGGTCGCGGCCTGGCGGGATGCAATGCGCGCCCGTGCGGCCATCACGGCCCGGTTGATGAGCAGCTCACCGCGGCTCTTGTTGTCGTGCAGCCACTGTTCGAGCACCGGGCGAACCGCCCCGTCGACCGCAGCGCGCATCTCGGAGTTGTTCAGCCGTGCCTTGGTCTGGCCCTGGAACTGGGGATCGTCGACAAAGACGCTGACGATGCCCACGATGCCTTCGCGCAAGTCGTCGGCGGTCACCGAGATGCCGCGCGGCTTGAGGTCATGGGTGTCCATGAAGCTGCGCAGGGCCTTGACGATGGCGTCGCGGAAGCCCAGCTCATGGGTGCCGCCGTCCTTTGTGGGGATGCCATTGGCGTAGCTGCGAATGCGCTCGCGGGTCCCGTCGGTCCAGGTCAGCGCCAGCTCGAGCCGGAACCCGTTGACGCGTTCTTGCAGGAATGGCGCATCGATGGAGCTTGTGACGTTGTTGCGCTCCATCAGGACTTCGAGGAAGTCCGCCAGCCCGCCATCGTGCTGCAGGTCGTGGGTGACCTTGTTGACCCGGTCGCGGAAGACGATCTTGAGTCCCTTGTTCAGGAAGGTCTTGATCTCGAGGCGACGCAGGATGGTGTCGGGGTCCAAGACGACGTCTTCGAAGATGGAGTCATCTGGGGTGTAGGTGATGGTGGTTCCAGTGCCGCGCGCGGGTCCGACCTCTTCGACTGGCTTCTTGGGCTTGCCGCGCCGGTAGGTCTGGACGTACTCCTTGCCGCCGCGACGAACGCGGGCCTCCATGTGGTTGGACAGCGCGTTGACGACCGATGCACCGACGCCGTGCAGGCCGCCAGATTGCTTATAGGCGCCTTCGGCAAACTTACCGCCGGCGTGCAAGGTGCACAGAATGGTCTCGAGGGCCGACTTGCGGGTCTTGCGGTGGATGTCGACCGGAATGCCGCGGCCATTGTCCTCGACCGACGCGGTGGTCCCGTTCTTGTTCAGGGTGACGACAATGCGGCTGCAGAAGCCTGCGACGTGTTCGTCGACCGCGTTGTCTACGATCTCCCACAGCAGGTGGTGCAGCCCCTCGGGACCGGTGCCGCCGATGTACATGCCGGGACGCTTGCGAACCGGCTCGAGTCCAGTCAGGACATCAATGTCTTTGGCGGTATACCGCTGACGTGCTGCACTCATCAGTTCACCTCCAGGTCATCGTCATCAGATTCTTCGGGCACGGCGGGCTTTGCCTTGATGGCCAGGCGCACGATGGGGTCGCGGCGCCATTCATCGATCGAGCCGCGCTTGAGCACCACGTTGCCCTTGCCGCCTCGGGTGCTGATGCCGAACTTGCGTTCGCGCACCACTAGATCGCGGCCGTTGTTGGTCACCACTTCTGGACCGTCGAGCGTGGACAGTGCCAACTCGAACGCCATGACCTTGTCACCGGCGCGCACCTTGATGCCCATGACGCCCTGGCCAGCGGCCTTGAGAATGGGCACATCGGAGAGCAAGAAGACCATGGCTCTGCCGCCGCTTGTTGCGACACAGGCCTTGTCTTCGTGGCCGATGCCGTAGACCGCCAGGACAGCGTCACCCTTCTTGGTGCGCGCGTAGCGTCGACCGCTGGTGTTGCTGGGTTCTTCGTGGGCCTTGAGCGGGAAGCGCAGGCACTTGCCGCCTTCGGTGATCGCGACGCCATAGGGTGGGGGCGGGTCGTCGGAGGTGCTCATCGGCAGCGCTTCTTGAAGGACCGGTCGATGCCTGGCGTCGTGGCTGACCACGCCGACTACTCGCTCGCCGTCTTTGAACTTGAAGTGGCGCTGCAGTGGTGCGCCGTAGCCAGTGGTGGCGGGCACGTCGTCGACCCGCATGACATAGGCGGCGCCGTGGCTGCTAAAGAAGGTGATGGTCGAGCGGGTGTGGGCCTTGATCAGCCAGCCGACCTCGTCTTCTTCGCGCAGTCGAATCTTGTCGATGGTCGAATAGCTGCTCTGGCGCTTGATCCAGCCGTCGCGGGTGACGACGACATAGGCGTCCTCTTTGACGATGTAGGCGTCCTCGTCGTAGGTGACCTCGCGATCGGGGGCGCCGATCTCGGTCCGGCGCTCATCGGCGTAGAGGCGTCGCAGCTCGATGAGCTCGTTGCGCACTTCGTTCCACAGCTTGATGCGGTTGCCGAGGATGTCCTCGATGACGGCAGCGGCGGCGAGCTTCTCGTCGAGTTCTTCGCGAATCGCTTCGATCTGCATCTTGGACAGCTTGTACAGCAGCATCTCGAGGATGGCATCGGTCTGGATTTCATCGAGGTCGAACGCGTCCATCAGGCGCTCGGCAGCGTCCCGCTTGCCTTCGGACGCGCGAATCAGGCGAATGGCTTCGTCGAGCGCATCGAAGATCAGCGCGAAGCCCTTGAGGATGT
>CAYYHT010000560.1:0-5395 GCA_964471355.1 uncultured Enterobacteriaceae bacterium | reverse complement strand
GACCAACCCGGCCCCCAAGTCGAAAACGAAAGGCGCGGACCTGACCGAGCGCCTTTCGATGGTGCAGCAAGCCGCCCAGGGCCAGCTGAATCGCAAAGACTGACCGGGACCACCAAGGAGCTCCACATGACTCGAACGATTGCCGTCATCACGGCGGCCATGATGCTGGCCTGTGGAGGCGGAGGGGCTCCGGTCGGAGAACCGCTCACCGACGTGCCCGCAGAGCTCGCATGCTTGGAGGGAGTCACAGACCGCCCACCAGGCAGCATCGCCGACATCCACGCCGCCGCCGAGATGGCCACAGCCCTAAAGTCCGACCCGGCGGCTGCCCTGGCAAAGGCCTGCGACCCCACAACCACCGAGCTGGAGCTGGGCTACGCGGTGTACGCCTTCTCGATGTCCAAGGGCAAAGACAAGCTGCCCGAGATCTTGGTGCTGCTCGACTGGGAAGTGCGCGCGCTGGGCAATCCCCAGGCGTCTGCGAAGCTGGCCCGGCTGCTAGCAAGCAAAGGACCCGATCGGGACCCGGTGCGAGCCACGGGACTGTCGGCAGCCGCCAACGACATCCTGGTCATCGTGGGAGAGGAGGTCGGACGCGGCCAGGCCATCGACATGGCGACCATGAACATCATCTCGGCGCGGGACAACACCATGGGGGACCGCGAGATTCTGCGGGCCAACTCCGACGAGACCATCGCCGTCCGCGACGCGGTCATCGCAACCTTTGAGTCGCGAATCGGCCCGATCCGCTAGCCGCCCAGGAGTCTGCATGCGCATTCTGATCTGTCTGGTGGCCGTCTGCCTCGCCCCAGGGGCAGGCGCGTCCGAGCTGCCCATCCAAGAGCAGCTTATCGCCTACCAGCTCGCGAACGGTCCCGTCATGGTGGCCACTCCATCCGAGAGCGTGAGCGACCTCGAGGCCAAGCTAGCCAGGACCGGCACCGTCGGGTTCATCGTCAATGTGGCCGGTGACCTGCAGCGGGCCGAGGTGACCACGTCCAGCTCAGCGGCTGATTGTGGTCTGTTCGTGCGCCGACAAGGGGCACTGTGGAGCCTGCAGACGGTCGGTCAATGCGCAGACCCGACCAGCCCACTGTCCTCCAAGCGCCTGAGTGAGTACTACGGGCGATACCGGCTGCAATACCGAAGCGCCGCGGTCTATCGCGCCGGCGAGCAGCTCACGGTGACGCGACTCTCCAAGCTGCTCGGCACCTCTTCCGCTCGCACAAAGACAAGCACCAAGCGCACCCTCAAGACCATCGGCGGCGTCGTCTTGGTCGTTACCGGGGCGACGCTGCTCTATGTTGCGGCCGCGACCGCCGTTGCGGCCCTCTTCATCGGGATGTTCGCCGTGATCCTGGGCGGCGGAATGGACATCGTCGCCGGAACCTTGGGCATTGCGGCGGCCATGGGCGGTGTGGGCGCACTGCTCACCTTTGCGGGCGGGGGCACAGTCGCGCTGTCGTTGGGCGGAAAAAAATACGACCTAGGCTCGGCGTGGACGGGTGCTGAGCTGCAACGAGAACTGGCGCGCTACAACCAAAGCCTGAAGGTACAGCTGGGACTGGCAGCTCCAGTTGTCGAGAGCGAGCCAGAGCCAGAGCCAGACAGAGGCCCCACAGGCCAGCAAGCGCTCGTCGAGGCGGTGGAAATCTACATTGAAGGCGCGCGAAGAGGAGACTCAAACAGCGCCCATATGGCCCAGCGGCTCGAGCTTGAGCAGCCTGCGGTGTGGTTCGCCAAGCATTTTGACGAGGGCGAACTCTCGGCCCGGCTTGAGCAGTACCGCGCCTTCCACGCAGCCCTCTCGTCCCACACATTCGACGACATCGAAGACATGTTCAACGTGGTGCCAGTCGAGGCAACCGATGTGCCCGGCACCGATGCCCAGCTCTGGGAGCTTCGCCTTGAGCATGGCTCGCACTCTGCGGTGTGGGCCTACGCGGCATCCGAAGATGGGAAATGGCGAGTCGTCGGCGACCTCGCTCCCCTGCCCGTCGAAGCGACACCCGTGCCTCCGCAAGCGGATTAGCTACCAGCGAATGTGGGATGAAGGAAGCACCGTCGGCGACTGGGTACTCGAGCACCGCTTGGGCGAAGGAGGCATGGGCGAGGTCTGGGTGGGCCGGCATGTCGACCGACCCGACCAGCGAGCCGCAATCAAGCTGCTGAAGCCCGACCTGGTGGACGGCGAGAAGGCCCGAGAGCGCTTCACACGTGAGATCGAAGCGCTGCAGGCACTCGACCACCCGGTCATCGTGCGCCTGCTGGACTGGGGGCAACCCGACCCGCAGACCGTGTTCATGGCCATGGAGCTTGTGGACGGTGAGAACATCGCCAAGCGCCTGTCACAGACCACACTCGACGCATCCACCGTGCTCGAAGCGATGGCCGAGTTCGCATCTGGCCTGCACCACGCCCACGAGCACGGCATCGCCCATCGAGACCTCAAGCCGGCGAATCTGATGCTGGCCCACGACGGCAGCATGCGCATCGTCGACTTTGGCATCGCCTTCGCCGTCGACCACACGCGCCTGACGGGTGCTGGCATGGTCACCGGAACCGGCACCTACTTGGCCCCCGAAGCGCTGTCCGGAGAGACCTACAACGTGCACCAGGCAGATGTCTACGCCCTGGGCGTGTCCATGTACGAGGCCGTGAGCCGCAAGAGGGCGTTTCGCCAACCCAAGGGCCTTCCGTTGGCCGAGCGCTGGATGAAGATGCTGGAGCAGAAGACTTCCGGGCCGCTCGATCCGGGAGACGAGTTCGACAGCGACCTCAGAGCGCTCATCTGTGGAGCCACCGAGCCCGACCCGACCCGGCGCTTCGAGACCGCCAAGGCCTTTGAACACTCCCTCAGGCTCGCCCTGCACGCCCGCAAGCCAGCGGGACCGATGCCGCAGCCCCCCAAGCCAGAAGACGCTCCCGATGCGCCCAGAATCGTCGCATCACCTTCCGCCGTGCCCACCCGCAGCCTCGCCGCTGGAGCGCTCCTGGTCGCCGCTCTGAGTGGGCTGAGCTTCGGCTTGCTGCTCGCACTCTGGCTGCTCATATGAACGCGTGCCAAGCGCACTGTCGGTGATAGAAGGCAGGGCATGTCGTCGCTGCGATTTCTGCTGGCCGTGCTCGTATTGGGATGGGGCTCCCCTGCCGCATGGGCGTCCGCCGAGGACGACGCGGACTGCGATGGCTTGCTCGATTCCGATGAAGACGCGCTGGGCACCGACCTGTTTGACGATGACACCGACGACGATGGACTGCTCGACGGTGAAGAGGTCGAGCTGGGCACCGACCCCCTGCTCGAAGACACCGACTTCGGCGGCGTGAACGACGGTGACGAGGTCCTCAACGGCACCGACCCACTCGACTCGACCGACGACGACAACGAGCCCGAGCCCATTCTGTGGCGCGGCCGAGGCGGCTGTGACAGCACCGCAGGCCCCAGCGGCTGGTTCGGATTGGCCGCATTGTTGCTGATCAGGCGGCGGCGATGATTGCCTTGCTGACTTGCCTCATGACCGCCGTTGCCCAAGAGGCGGTCGTGCCCCAGATGGACGCGCAGACGTACCGGCTTCCCGTCGATGCCCGGCGAACCCTGTGGACCGACGAGGCGTGGATTGGTCCCGTGGGCTGGAGCAACGTCAGCGTGCTCACGCAGTACTCCCGGGGGGCCCTCGCCGCCTACGACGAAGACGGGCTGCTGGGCTTTGGACTCCGGGACGCCCTGTCCCTCGATCTCGTCGCTGCTGTGCACCTCAAGTACGTGCGCATCGGCGTCGACCTGCCGGTGTACGCGCTGACGACCAGCGACTTTGCAGCGTGCGGAGCGGGCCTGGGCGATGCCGCTGTGGACCTCAAGCTTGCCCCCATCGAGGGCTTGGCCTTCGTGACCCGATTTGCCCTGCCCACGTCGACGCTCGACATGCCATTGGGCTCGCCAGGGCTGGCTTATGAAGCCACCGTCGTCGCCAGCAAGGACTTCGACAACGGCCACACCACCGTCGCCGGCAACCTAGGCTATCGAGGGCTGCCCGAGGGCGACCTGGCAGACCAGATCGTTTTGCGGGCGGGCATCGGCCAGAAGATCGAGCCACCAGCAGGCATCTCGTTCGACGTCGCCATGCGCATGGACACAAGCTCGGGTTTTGCTGGAGCAGCCAGCCCCGTCGAGGCCCTGTTCGGCGGTTGGGGACGACTCGACAGCGGCCTGGTCATTCGCGGCGGCGTCGGTGCCGGCATCACCAACGGGATGGGCTCACCGCAGTTCCGAACGCTGCTGGTCATTGGCTACCAGCCGGACCTCGACACAGACCCAAGCTAGAGCGCGGGCGCACACTCGGCGAGCTGCTTTTCGGTCGAGGTGGCAACCCGTGCGTAGCGGGCTTTGGCCTCGGCAGCCGGTTCGGTGACCCCCAGGCACTTCTCGAGCCCAGCCAGGGTCACCAACCGGAAGTGGTACTTGGTGTTGTCCTCGGTCGCGTACCAGCCGGCCGGTTTGTCGGCATCTGTTGCCGGCATGACCATCGCGCTGGTGCCTTTGACTTGCCGGTCGTTGCGCAGCATCTTGCCGTCGTAGGCGTAGGTCAGCGTGCGCGTGGCAGGATCATAGGATTCGGCCTTGATCAGCCACCACTCGGCAAACGCCGGCGGCGCCTCCATCTTTTGTCCCTCGGCGGGTGGGTCGGCAATCGCATAGGCCGTGCCCTTCAACGACGGCCCAGCGTCGGTCTGGGACAACTCGAAGCAGCTGACGCGGTACGGCCCCTGCCGACCAAAGACCACCTCACAGAAGTGGCCAGCCTCGCTCATCTCGACCTTGGCGGCCGGTTCATCTGCGCCCAGGGCGGGCGCAGTGAGAATCAGACTGGCGATGACGGCGATGTGTCGGTGCATGGTTCCTCGCAGCGGCCAGTCTAGCAGGAGGGCAGGCACGCGCACGGGTCTCAGGAACCGGTAAGGAGCCCGCTTGCGCCCGTTGGCTGCGCCTTGCTCAAGTGAGCGGCGGTCAGCATCTTCGTTCACTTTCAAAGAATGGCAAGCGGGCTCAGTGTCCGGATTTTCCGTGCCTAGCCCGCAAGGATGTTCTCAAGTACAGTTGGGGCATGCTCCTCCTCGCACTGCTCACTGCCTGTTTGCCCGACTATGAGGGTGTGCAAGCCGTGCGGGACATCGACGGCGACGGCTACTTGGGTGCGGACGACTGCGACGAGACCGACCCCGATGTGCATGCCTTCGCCGGCGAGCGCTGCGACGGCATCGACAACGACTGTGACGACATGGTGGACGAGCGCCTGATGTCGCCGGTGTTTGACGACGAGGATGGCGATGGCTTCGGCGAGCTAGACAGCGTGCGCTGGGACTGTGACGTCAGCACCGGCGTGCCCGTCGGAGGCGA
>CAYYHT010000559.1:0-5400 GCA_964471355.1 uncultured Enterobacteriaceae bacterium | reverse complement strand
GCGAGTCACGCGGCAGTGCAAGTTGGGCACCCGAACCTACAGCACGCCCCGGCGAATTCAGAACCCGCCAGTGAACGAAGCAGAAGTGTCGCCGAGATTGCTGGGGGCCGCGCGCTGCGTTTCGGGTCGAAAGAGAAGAGGATTGGGCGCGCGAAGCAAATGCGCAGCGTCGGGCAACCGGGCGCGAAACGCGGACACTCGCAGGTTTCGGTGCCCACCGCCGGCCAAGCGTTGCGGCAGCGTGGCTACTCTCGCCTTGAAGGCAAGTCAGGGGAGGACCGATTCCCAAAACGCGGCGCTCTCTTCAGTCGGACGTTTGCGCTTGAAAATCCCGTTGCCGAAACGGGCGGCGACACGTATCTCGACGATTCTGTTGATACGCGGCCAGGCCAGAGGCGTTCGTTTCAATATCCTTCGAAATGTAACTTGGCACCGATTGGACTGGTGCACGCACCCGTAGAAATCGACATATCGACAGATCTGGACGCAATTCCGGCCAACATGACGGTGGACGTTAGAATATTCCTTGATGAGAATGACCCTTGGTCAGATACGCTGAATATCCGTCGGGCCATATTATGGCTGCAGTTTCTTGCTAGAACTCGAAAGACGAGCAGCCAGCTTAAGGGCTCACTTCTCCTCCGCTTTCCGAGCCGCTACAGACCGCTCTACGTCCGCAGTCAGGCGAACGACGCGTTCCGAAATAGAGCGATGATCCCAATTAGCGGCATCTCTGATTTTATTGTGGCAAGCGAGATCCCGGGTGAAAAGACAACCATTGTTGTCATGGGACAAACGGAAGCGGCCCGATTCGCGCCACCCCCCGCCAGTGGCGGTGCACCCTCCGCTGACACCTTAGCGACAGGGGCGACTGGCACAGGTCTCGGACCTGCCTTGCAATTCGCCTATTGTGATCGCTTTTTAGTGCAAGATATTTGCATTGACGGCAATCGTGCCAATAGACCGCCGCCCCCCATCCTGTCAAACGAGCTCAGCGCTGATGCTAAATCCGACGGTGGACCATTCGCGTCGAATGCCGGCTGCTGCTCCGATAACATTGTGGTTCTGAATTGTTATAAATATCGATTCCAAGACGTGGATTCGTTGGCCTCTCCTGCAACTGGAATTTCGGTCCTCCCATCATCAGTATACCGCTTTGGAGGTGCGGCAACCCCGAACTGGGATGACGTTGGTCTGTGGCAGCACGCTGATTTCGTAAGGTGTCGGGTCATTGGTTCCTCCTATTTGGGGCTGTCGCTTCATGGCCGCATGATTCGGGTGCGAGGGGGAGAAGTTTCGTATACAAACTTGGCTTCCACGAAGGCTGGCATTTCCGTCGAACCGCCGGGTGAAACTTCTGATCAAGCGACGTACTCTGGGGACGTGATCCATACACCCTTTTCCGCCGACATTCTGATTGAGGGGGTTCTGTTCAGAGGCAACTGGAAGTCAATTCAGCTCAATGGTCGATGGAACAGCGGCTTCGTGACGGTGCAGGACTGCACGTTTGAGGGCTACCCTGTAGGCTCATCGAGCGTCTTCACCTGTGTCGAGGCGCGGGTCTGGCCGTACTGGCCGATCCGCCCGAGCTTGGGTCCGTGCAACAACGGAAATCTAAGAACTCCAGACGGACGTCCCGGAGTCCTTAGTTCGGCGATTGTGACGTCGATGCGGCACGTTGTGATTAAGGACAACGTGTTCAAGCGATACACACATCCGGACATCCTAAGCAGCGCGATCATTCTGATCTCGAACGGCGCTCGGTGTACGAGTGTCACCAATAACTGGTTCGGGCGCATTCAAAATGTCCCTTCGTGGACGCGGACGCGAACGGTCCCGATATGGGTGTTGGCCGCAACGACCTCCAGCAGGATCGAAAACAATGTGCTGACGCTGAGTCGAACCGGCACTTTCATGAGTAGTGGACGGAGCGCGCCGATGGTGGGGTGCTTCATTCGAATTGGACGCGGTAGCCAGGCGACCGTTCGCGGCAACGTCGTGAATTTGGAAGTAATGCCGCCTGATGATGCACGCGCCATTCAGGCCGCAGTATTGCCAGTGTGTGTGTTGGGCACCTAGCGTTTTAGGTTGGCCCTTTCGAAGAGATGACAGCGATAGATGGCCATATCCAGATATAGTGACGACCGTAAGGAGATACGCTTGCACCATCGCTCTTGGAAGCCGGTACTGCTGGTCACACCTGCCGTATTCGCCGGTGTGTCTGGCTTTGCTTGTACACAGTCGCATACAGATGACTCGGAAGGTGAGACAAGTACTGAGGTATGTGTGGCGGCTTCGGAGTGCCAGGGCAACCTCGTGATCCAGAACGAAACGGAGTTGTCCAGAATTTCGCAATGCGCCTGTATTTCAGGCGATCTGACCATTCATGGCCTCTCCGAAGAATCGTTGGTTGAGTTGCCCCTGCTCACAAGTGTTGGTGGATTCCTGCGTATTGACGGGAATGAATTTTTGGGCAACTTAGATGGCCTGGCTGGGCTGATTCAGGTGGGCGGTTCGCTTATCGTCAACGATAATGCCGCTCTCGTAGACGTTGATGGACTCGTTGGGCTTGCAATGGTCGGGAGAGCGGTGGATATTCACGGCAACCCGTCGTTAGTCGATATCAACGGTCTTTCTGGCATCCAGTCTGCGTCGTCCATTTCAATTCTGAACAACCCGGACATTTCCCATTTGGACGGCTTAGCCGGCCTTGAAGGGCAGTTGGAATTTGTCAGCATTCGCGACAATAATAGCCTGGAGAATCTGGATGGGCTGGGAAACATTACTGCCATCGGTGGGGCGGTCGTAATCCGCGATAATGAATTGCTAGCGGACATCGCTGGCCTTTCCAACTTGGAAGCCGTGGATGGAGCTGTGGCGATATCTGGCAATAGCTCGTTGCGTACGATGTCAGGGCTGGGTCGGCTGACATCGGTGTCCCGTCTCGAAGTACGAGATAACGAGTTACTCGCCAATTTAGAAGGCCTCTCTGCGCTCGCTTCAATCGCGAATGGACTGGAAATTTACGATAACAAGGGACTCGTCAGTCTGGACGGCGCACCGAATTTGGTTTCTGTGGACTACCTATCAGTAGTGCGCAACCCAAGCCTAGTAGATATGGCGGGGCTAAGTTCCATCAATGGAATCGCCGGTCATGTGACGCTGCGCGATAATGATGGCCTAACTACTATCGGCATGTCGGGCCTTACATCTGTGGGCTGCGACCTCTCTATCACCGGCAATCGCTCATTGGTTAATCTGGACGGTTTACACAATCTGCAGTCGGTACGATGTGATCTTGTTGTTCAAGACAATGCCGCTCTCGCGAACATTGGGGGGCTGTCCGGACTTTCGTTAGTACGAAATGACATGCACATCGACAGGAACGCTGCCTTGACGAATCTCGATGCGCTTTCCAGCATTCGGGTGCTAGGCGACATGTCCGTGACCGAGAACGTAGTGCTTGTCAGTCTCGACGGTTTGGCGGCCCTTGAGAGTGTGAGTGGGTACTGTTCGGTTTCGAAGAATGCTGCACTCTGCCAGAACTCAGTGGTGGCGCCCTTTGTAGGCGCGGCCTGCGCCGGTAGTGACGCCGTCATCACCAGCGGCAACAATGAGTCATGCTAGTGGGCTGAGTCCGAAGTTCGCAGAACGGGTGGCGGACTCGCCGTCGTCTGCCCTCACACCAGCGTCCACAGTCCATCGAGCTGGCTGGCCTGTCCGTGCTGTTCGAGCCAGATCAGGTGGCTGGTGATCTGAACCGCAGCCACTGGATAGAAGGCCTCGGGAATCTGGTCGGCGTACACCACCGGAACCAGGTCCATGGCTGTTCCCGAGCCTTGGGTGTCGAGGGCATCGCGGATCTGCTGAGTGCGCCCGTGGCGGTGGGCGATGTAGAAGGCCAGCACCTGGTCGGCGGCGGGCAGCGCCGGTCCGTGGGCGGGCAGCAGCACCGACGCCTTCATGTCCCGCATGCGCTGCAGCGAATCGAGGTAGGTGCCTAGATCGCCGTCGCCCTGGGCAATCAAGATGGTGCCGACCCCAGCCACCATGTCGCCGGCGATCATCGCGGCACTATCGTCGTCTTGAAAGACGAGGTGTCCTGGCGCATGACCCGGGGTGTGGTGGGCCGTGATGGACCGTCCGCCGCAGTCCACGGTCTGGCCATCGTCCCAGGTCTGCTGAATGTCGATGTCGGGGAGCAGGGCTCGATTGATCTCGTGGGCCACGATGGGCACAGGCTCTTGCACGGTCGCCAAGTGTTCCTGCAGCGCCACAGCACCGGCCACATGGTCGGGGTGGTGGTGGGTCAGCACGATGCGCTCGACCAGCTCTCCCGCATCGCGGCGCAGCTTGAGGCCTCCCGCCAGGCGGGCGCGCTCGTCTTCGAAGGGACTCGCCGGATCGAAGATCGACAGCGCGCTGGTGCCCACCACGTAGGTGTTGGTGTGGGTGGCTGGAGGCAGGGTGAGCGAGCGCAGAGCGACCCGGTCGATGCCCTCGGCAACGCGCTCCATGGCTACTTCAGCGCGAGGAAGATCAGGGTCAGCGCCATGAGTGCGACCATGGCGACGATCAGCCAGGGAGCCACCCGCTCGACCATGGACGGCTCGCGCTCGTCGAGGTGCGTCGGCACCTCCATCGTGTCGCCGATTCGAGGTCCGTCGTCGGTGAAGTCGTCGTGGTCGAACTGGCGGATAGGGTTGGTCTCGGTGTCTTCGAAGTCGGCAGTGAGTGGCACCGCGGTGACCGCGGTCTTCTGCGGAATCGTCTCGGGCTGTGGAGACTTCGGCGTCACGAACTTGGTCGGTCCGCCAGCGCGCTCCGGGGCGTCGTGCAGGTCACTGGGCTGTTCGCCGTCGCCGCGCAGCTGCCCCAAGGTCGGGGGACCCGCCATCACGGTCATCTGCTCGTCGGCAGCCATGGCCTTTTGCAGTGCCGCCGAGTCGAACAGCGTGGTGGGCTCCATGTCCGCGGGCACGGCGACTTCGGGCTCGCCAGCATCGGGCAGGCCTTCTTTTCGGCGGGCCTCGGCGGCCAGCAGCATGTCGTTGGTCATCATGACCGTGGCCTCTTCGTCCTCGTCGCGCTCGACGCCGGCGGGCTGTTGCCCATGATCGAGCTCGGTGGGGATGCGCTCTTCGGTGATGGGGCCACGGCCTTGCGGCTCGGGGGCGGCAGGCGGAGTGGGTGGCTCGGGCTCGGACTTCGCCTCGGCGGTGTAGTCGTCCTCGACGAGCTGGGCCTGCATGGCGATGGCCTGTGCCAGCTGGTCTTTGTCGACGGGCTGGGTCATTTCGTCGGGGTTCGCAGCCCCCTGCAGGCGGCGAAGCTCGGCACCGAGCATCTCGGCGCTCATCAGCGTGGTGGCCTCTTCGTCCTGGTCCACTGCGGCCGTGG
>CAYYHT010000558.1:0-5411 GCA_964471355.1 uncultured Enterobacteriaceae bacterium | reverse complement strand
CCGAAGACCCGCGAAGCCCCTGGTACAAGTGCTCGGATGACGCGGCGACCTACTTCCCTTGGCTCGCCAACGAGACGTCTGCGGCCGTCGACGCCGCCGGCATTGGAAACAACGTCTTCGACATCCCCGTCGTCTACACCCGCCCGGACACCGGCGCGACCTACAGCCAAGCCCGCACCGATGTCATGCGCGGCATGATCACGCAGATGTCCGACCGCACCCGCATGGTGGCGATCACGGCTGACGACGACACCCGATTCCTCGAGACCTTTGGCCTGGCCGGACAAGAGGTCTACATCGGCAATCGCTCCGGCTCGTTCATGCTGCTGACCCCGGGCGAAGACGGAGACTGCGGCAACCTGACCTTCTGGCCCACCATCGGCAGTCAGTCCGGCTTCTGGCTGTGGCACTCGAGTGCGTCGCTCTCGGTCGTGGACGGACGCACCATCCCATCCACAGACGCCACCCTCACCGGACTTCCGCAGTCGTATCTGCTTCCAGCCACCATTCGCCTGTGGGTCGCCTCGGGAGGCGGTGTCGCATTCGGATGGGAAGACCCGGTCATCCTGGTTCGCTGACCGAATGCTCGCGTTCGTGCAGGCCCTGCAGAGAGCGGGGCACATCCCCATCGTCGTGCTGCTTGGATTTGCCGTGGCAGCAACAGTGGCACTGCCCGGGCTGACGGTCGACAACGGTGTCGGCACCTGGTTCGACGCCGACGACCCCTCACTGGTCAGCTACCGCGAGCATCAAGACCGCTGGGGACACGACGAGCGGGCGGTGGTGGTCTACACCGATGCCCAGACCCAGCCCAAGCAGTCCCTCACCCGCCTTCGCGCTCTCGACCGGGCGGTGGGCGCCCTCGAACAGGTGGCTGAAGCGAGGTCCCTGGCGTCTGTGCCCACCGTGGTGCAAGGCGAGGCAGACTGGCTCGACGTCGGCCCAGCCCTCACCGAGGACCCTGAGAGCGCGGGCCAAGCGGCGGTGATTGTCTCGAACGCGGCGGCCGATCCCCTGCTGACCGGCAGACTGGTCTCGGCAGATGGCCAGGCGGTGGCAGTCGCGGTGCGGCTGGACGTGGACTCCGACGACGACGCGGCCCGACAATCCGTGCTGCGTGAGCTCCATGCACAAGTCGACGCGGCCGGTGGAGAGCCCCTGGTGGCGGGAGTGAGCGTGCTGACTGCTCGACTCAACACCCTGTCGCGCTCCGAGACGGCACGCCTGGGTACTGCGGCCGGCTTTGCGGCGGGCTTGGTTCTGCTGGTTCTGTTTCGCCGGCCCCTTCCGGTACTGGCCGCATTGGGGGCGGTCGCGTTGGCTGCGGTCGGCACCCTTGGGGTCATGGCCGCGGCGGGCACTCCTCTCAACCTCGTGACGCTGATTCTGCCCACCCTGGTCGCGGTGTTGGGGGTCGCCAACAGCGTGCACATGCTGATGCGGGTCGCCGACCTGCCCGAGCGAGACCGAACCCAAGACCGCATCGCCTCGGCGCTGGCCCAAGTGGCGACGCCGTGTGCTGTGAACGCGATGACCACCAGCCTGGCCTTGCTCACGTTGATGGTGGCCCCGATGCCCGCCCTGTGGCAGCTGGGAGTGTTCGGCGCGCTGGGACTCGCGTTTGCGTGGCTCACGAGCGTGGTGCTGTGTGTGTGGGTGACGCGCTTTGAGTCAGGCATTCCCGTCAGGGGAGCGCCACTGCTGTCCGATCTCGCCACACGCATGGTCACCATCGGCACCCAGCGGGCGGTCCCCATTCTGGTGCTGGCCACGGTGGTTGTGCTGGGTCTGGTGGCAGCGACCCTGAAGGTGGTGCCGGACACCGATGCTCTGGCGATGTTGCGCGACGACGACCCGGTCCGCATCGATGCATTGGCCGTGGAGACACATCTGGGTCCGGTTGTGCCGCTTGAGTTCGAAGTCCGTGGACCCGCAGGCAGCACGCGCAACAATCCTGAGCTGCTTGCCGCCGTGCTGGCCTGGGAGCATGGGGTCGTGGGCTCGGAGCTTGCGGGCTGGTCCTACTCGGTGGCTGACGTGGCAGCCCGCCTGCATGAAGCCTTGTCCGGCGAGACCGGGGTCCCCCAACAGCCCGGTCAGCTCGAGCAGGCCCTGTTCTTGTATGAAGCAGACCGGCACTCCAACCTGGCCGACCTGTCCGCGCCCGGTCGGGTTCGAGTGATGTTCGGCATCGAGCAGCTGTCTGCTCGTGGCGTGGCCGAGCGGCTCGACGCCATCACAGCGGCGGCGGACTTGCCGGAGCCGTGGACGGTTGTGCCTGTGGGCTATGCGCCGCTGTACGTCCAGAAGATGGAGCGCATCGTTCAGTCTCAAGTTTGGAGTCTGGGCCTGTCCTTCGTGCTCGTGTTTGGGCTCATCGGGGTGCTGCTCCGTTCTCCTCGGTTCATGCTGTTGGCCATTCCCGCCAATCTGCTGCCAGTGCTCTGCGTGCTGGGCACGATGGGCGCCTTGGGCATTCGGCTGGACGCCACGACGGTGACGGCCGCGGTGCTGGTCATTGGCGTGGTGGTCGACGACACGGTGCACTTTCTGTGGGTGCTGCGCGAGGCCGATGGCGACCAGGCACTGACCGAGGCCGCGCGCGTCGCAGGCCGCTCGATGATCGCCACCACGTTGGTGGTCGGGGTCGGCTTCGGGGTGCTGACTGGGGCCGCACTCACATCGTTGGCCTGGTTTGGAGCCCTGGTCGCCGTGGCGCTGTTGGCCGCATTGGTTGCGGACCTGCTGGTGCTTCCCGCCGTGCTCAAAGTTAGCCGGTGAGCATGAAGGACCTCAACGCGCACACGCTGGCTCAGGCCAACACCCTCCAAGATGCGGTCTTCGAGGTGCGCAAAGCCGCAAACTTCCGGGCGCACCCCTATTTTGTGTGGATCGATGACCCCGCAATCACTCGGGAGGAGTTTGTCGCCAGCCAGGTGCCCTTTCGCCACGCCGTCGAGCAGTTCTCACGGGCGCTCGCGGCCACCATGGCCCGCATCCCCGAAGTCGAGCGGCGCATGGCGGTGGCCGACAATGTGGCCGAGGAGCACGGCCGGGGTCGAGCCGATCAAGCCCACAGCGCCACCTTTCGCGAGTACCTGCTGTCCCTTGGCGCTTCGCCGGCTCAACTCGCGGCACCCTGTCCCATTGCCGTCGACGCCTTTGTCGCGTCAGTCGTCGCACACTGCCTGACCCACAACGGCGAAGAGGGTGCTGCGACCACCGGCATGATCGAAGACCTGTACGTCGGCATCAGCGGCCACATCGCCTCGACCATCGTCGAGCGCGGCTGGGTCGAACCCGGCAGCCAGAGGCACTACGCCCTGCACGAAGACCTCGATGTCGTGCACGCCCGCGACCTGTTCGCCGTGGCGGCCACCGGCTGGGATGGTCCGCATCGCGAGCGCATCGCCCGGTCCCTGCTGCTCGGAGCCCGATGGTTCTGGACTCTGTACGACGGGCTGCTGCCCTGAGTTGGCCCGGCAGCGAGATCGCGTTCAGCCAAGTCCGCGAAGATCCGCTTGTCGAAGAGGCCGTGGTTCGCGATGCGGCCCAGCGCAGCGGTGCGCCTGTTCGCGTGCTACTCGTGGCTTCAGGCGGCTGCACAGCCCTGTCGCTGCTGCGTCTGCCCGAGGTCGCACACATCGACCTTCTCGACCCCAACCCGGCACAGCTTCACCTCGTCGAGCTGCAGGCCAAGGCACTTGAGCTGGGTGGGCACGACCTGCTGATGACCGTCTTGAGCGGCGAACGACGCGGTGCAGACCTGGGCTGGGAACTCGTTCGGGGCATGTGCAGCGAGCCCGCGCGAACGTGGTGGGACGACCGACCTGAACAGCTGGCATTCGGTCTCAAGCGCGTCGGTCGCTTCGAAGAGCTGTTCCGAGAGCTGGCTCGAACCGCCCGGGCCGCCGGCATTGGCCTGTTTTCAGGCGAGCTGCCCCCAGCCTTCGACGCGGTGGTGGCCCAGGTCTTTGAGCGCGAGAAGCTGGCCAGTACGTTCTCGCGGGCCGCCGTCGACTACTCCATGGACCGGGGCTTCGACACCCACTTTGCCCAGGTGATTCGCGCCGCCGCAGCCCGGTGGAAGCCCGGACAGAACTACTTCCTCGAGCAGGTGCTGCGCGACGACTACGGCCCGCCCACTGCCGGCCTGCCCGGATTCATGGAGTCCGACGCAGCACAGGCCATCGTGACTGCCGGGGGCTTCGGGCGGCTGACCCTGCATCAGGGCCTCTTCACGGACGTCATGCGACGCCTGGACGGCCAGTGGGGGCTCATCCAGACCTCCAACATCAGCGACTGGGTGCCGATCCCCGAGCTGGTGAGCCTGCTAGCCGAAGTCGGCACCCGACTCGAGCCTGGGGGAGCGTGGATCGGACGCCGACTCAACGGCGACCACAGCCTTATGGATACGGCATCGGCGGCCCTCGACGTCGATCGCGAGCTGTCTGCTCAGCTGCACGCAAGCGACCGCAGCTTCTTCTACAGCGAGCTGGTCGTGGGGCGCACGCGATGAAGGTGGTCGCCGTCACCCCAGCCAACCGCCACCTGTACCAGCCGGGCCTCGATGCCCTGCAGCACGGCATCAGCTATCCGCTCGGCGACGACCGCTTTCAGCTGGACCACGGCCCGGACTACTGGGCGTTCTTCGACCGCATGGGTCCTGTCACGTACTACGTGGCCCTCGAACAAGACCAGGTCATCGCCAGCGGCTGCGGCGTGTTGAGACAGGTGCCCTATGCCAGCGGACAGCCCGCCCGGGCGGCTTGGTACTGCTGCGACCTCAAGGTTCGCAAGGACCGCCGCGGCGCCCATGTGCCCTTCCGACTGTTTGCATCGGCGATTCATCACTACGCGCGCTGCACCCATGGCTACCTCATCTCGATGAACCCCGGCGACGGTGCAGACAACAGCGTGGTTCGGCTGATGAAGCGCTTTCGCGGGGCCCCCTTGTCGGTGCCCTGTACCCTCGAATTCCACAGCCTGGACGCCGAGCAGATGCGCGCGGTGACTCCCCTGGTCACCGAACACCGCGGACCGATCGGCTTTCTGTCGCACAGCGGGGTCAAGGACATCGTGCTCGACAGCACCGGTGCGCCCATGCCCCTGCTGCACGTTCAGTGGGGCCCCACCGGAGAGCCACGCACCGATCAGCCCAAAGACCAGCACGTGCACATGTTCTGCTCCCCAAGCCAAGACCCGCTGGCCATCGCCATGAGAGAGCTGGGCTATGCGCCCTCAGCCACCGCAACCGTGATGGCTCATCGCATGGCCGATGCCGACTGGCGCTTCATTCTGACCAGCGACATCTAGAGAACTAGCGCCGTCCGCCACCACGACGACTTCCGCCGCCGCCGCCGCCACCGCCACCACGGCCACCGGAACCGCCACGACGACCACCGCCGCCG
>CAYYHT010000557.1:0-5434 GCA_964471355.1 uncultured Enterobacteriaceae bacterium | reverse complement strand
CCTAGTGGTGAGACTCCCAGACCTGGCCGCCCTTCCACATGTACCGAGTCGGCTGGTGCCTCCCGACCTCGACGATGCGGTCAATGGAGCCGCTGACGCCTTCGACATGCACCTTGTGCCGGCCGCTAGTCAGTGAAACCGTCGTCGGCGTCGTGCCGCGGGCTCTGCCATCGACCTTGATGCTCTGGCCCATGGGCACCGATACAAAGCTGACGTCATATGTCCGCCCCACTGGGGCCGGTGCCGGCTTCACAGTCTTTGCGACAGCGGCCTTCTTTGTCGGCTTGGCCTTCTTCGGCGGGGCTTGCTCTTCAACGACGGGCTCGGGGGCCACCTCGCTGGGCTCGACTTCGGGCGCATCGTCTTTGTCATCGGCCTCGACCGGCGCTTCCACTGGGGCTTGGGCGCTTGCATCTTGATTGGGCTGCGAGTTGAGGGAGTAGAACAGCAGCCCCCCGCCGATGCTGAAGGCCGTGATGCCAGCCGCCATCGCCAGCAGTCCAACGCCTCCTGCTGCCACGACCACTCCGCCGGTTCGCAGCACACCAGTGGTCGTTGCTGAAGACTTCGCCTGCGTGCGCTTCTTTGGGACCGCCCGTCGCTGCGTCTCGGACAGGGCCGTGTCGGTCGGGTTCGCGCCCAAGGCCAGCGCGAACTCGCGCATCGATCCCAGCCGTTCTTCTGGATCGGGCTCGGTCGCCTCGCGCACCAAGTCTCGCATGCGACCCGAGAACTCTGGCCCGGGGTCCAAGGGCTCGCTGCGCAGCTTCTTGGCGATGAGCTTGGCGGTCTGCTGGTTGGTCGAGAGCCCTGACTTCTCGCTGAATTCCACGTCTCCCGTCAGGCACTCGTACAGCAACAAGCCCAGCGCATAGATGTCGGCGGAGTAAGGATCGAGCTTCTCTTCGCTGAAGGTCTCTGGCGGCAGGTAGGCCATGGTGCCGGGGGCGAGACCTTGGGTGGTCAGCCGCGTGCGGCCCTTCTCCATCGCGATGCCGAAGTCCAGCAGGCGCGCATTGCCGCTGGCTGTGATCATCACGTTTCCGGGCTTCACGTCTCGGTGAGCAATGCCTCGGTCATGGGCGTGACGAAGGCCGTCGGCCAGCTGTGCGAACGCCCGGGTCGCTTCGTCCTCGGACATCGATTCACGCTCAAGTCGAACGTCGAGTTCCTCGCCCTCGACCAGCTCCATCGCCAACCAAAGAAGACCTCTTTCCTTGTCTTCGCCCCAGCCAGTGACCCGGACAATCGCCGGATGGCGCATCGCATAGAGCGCCTCGATTTCCCGCAAAAAGCGCTCGCGTTCCGACGCGAGGCGGTGAGCCTTGTGCACCTTGACCGCGGCCCGAATGCGCTCGGACATGTGGTTGGTGGCCACGTAGACCTCACCCATGCCGCCTTCGCCGAGCAAGTCGCCGATGACCCAGTCACCAATGCGATCGCCGTTTTTGAGGTACACGGACATCGAAACCATCATACCTGTCGTGTTGCCCTTCTGATTGAGTACGATGGGGCATGCTGCTCCGGTCCCCGCTGCTCTTTCTGGTCGCCACGTCATCGTCAGCGTTCGCGGCGCCGATCGCCGTTCCTGCTGATCAGCCCACAATCAACGCCGCCCTTGGTGTGGCCAACACCGGTGACGCGATCCTGCTCGACACAGGCACCTACACCGAGCGCATCGTCATCGGCGGCGGCGACCCGCAGGTCACCATCGAGATCGATCCCGCCGCAATTGGCGAGGTCATCATCGTCGCCCCGGGCTTTCAGAACGACACCATTCGTGTCGACGGCGGCGGCGTGCTGATCGTGCGCGGCGTGTCGGTCGAGGCTGGCCAGAACCGCTCCGTCGAGATGCGCAATGGCAGCACGCTCACCCTCGACAACGTCATCGTCCGAAACGGATCGGCCGGCCAGAACGGGGTCGGCGTCCGAGTCGCCGGCGGCACGCTCACTGTCACAGACAGCATCTTCCGAGACAACGCCGCCACCGGTGGCAACGACGGGGGCCACCTGTTCCTCAACAACGGCGGAACGGGCACCTTCACCAACACCCTGTTCGAGCGTGGCACTGCCGACGATGGCGGTGCGGCAACCATCCGCAATGGCGCCACCGGCACCTTCGACACCTGCACCTTCATCGACAACACCGCACGCGACGACGGCGGCACCATCGAGACGCGCGGCACCTCGAGCCTCATCATCCAGGACTCCACATTCGGCACGAGTGCGAGCGGCACCGGCAATGACAACTTCGGCGGCCACGTGTTCATGCGGGACGATGGGGACGCTACGATCGAGCGCACGACCTTCTCGGACGGCAGCGCCGGAATGGGCGGCTCCTTCCACGCCGAAGATGCTGTCAGCCTGACCATGACCGACGTCACGTTCACCGACTGCACGGCCGTCAATGGCCGCGGTGGTGGCATTCACTTCGACGCGGCCTCGAATCAAGCCGAGATGGTGTTTGCCCGAGTCACCTTCGACACCATGGAGGCCTTGAACAACTCGGGTGATGGCGGCGCAGTCTTTTTCGACAACGGTGGAGATTTCAGCTGCATCGACTGCACCTTCCTGAACAACACCGCCGCCGACCGGGGCGGCGCCCTGAACATCCGAGACGCGAACATCGTCATCTCCGGGGCGACATTTGACGGCAACACGGCCCGGTCTGGGGGCGGGGGCTACCTCGACACCGAGGGCACGTTCCAGACCATGGACGTCTCGGACAGCACCTTCGTCAACAACGTCACCGTCAACGGCGGGGGCTTCCCCAACGGTCGCGGCGCGGGAATCCTGATCACAGGCAACAACGGGGTCACCACGCTGACCGATAGCTGGTTCGAAGGCAACGTCGCCGATTGGCACGCAGGCGGCGCCTACATCAGCAACCAAGCCACCGTGTTGGCCACCGGCAATGTGTTTTGCGACAACCAGACCAACCAGCAAGACGGTGGTGGTGCCATGGCAGCCGGCATCAACGGCCAGGCCAACAACATCTGGCGCAACAACGTCTTCGCCGACAACACCGCCGCCAACGACGCGGGGGGCCTGTCTCTGATCGGTGGTGTCGATGCCACCATCGAGAACAATCACTTCGTCGGCAACACCGCCGCGGGTGACGGCGGAGCGATCCTGGCGAGCGGCCAGACCGAGTTCCGCAACAACCTCGTGGCGTGGAATGCCGCGGGCAACGCCGCCGCCCATGAAACGGGCAACGTCAACGGCGGCTACAACGCGTGGTACCTCAACACGACGGGCGACGTCTCCGGCGGCTTCGGACAGCCAGCCACCGACTTGTTGGCCATCGATCCGCTGCTCGAGGACTATGTCGCGGGAGTGACGACCTGCGGAGCCGCATTCTGGCAGCCTCAGGCTCTTCCAGTCAGTCCACTGATCGACGCGGGGGACCCTGCGTTTGCCTACGAAGACCCCGATGGCAGCTTCAATGACATCGGCGCCTTTGGCGGGCAGACAGCACTTCCGCGAGACGAGGACCTCGACGGCTACGCTGAAGATGTCGACTGCGACGACACCGACCCCGCCATCAATCCGGGCATGAGTGAGCTGTGCAACGGCTTCGACGATAACTGCGATGGCTCGAGCGACGGCCCAGACGCTGCCGATGCCGCCACTTGGTACGAGGATACCGACGTCGATACATTTGGCGATCCGCTGGTGGCTCAGATCGCCTGCAGCCAGCCAGCGGGCTGGGTCGCCAATGACCAGGACTGCGACGACACAGACATCGCGGTCAACCCGAGCGGCACCGAGGTCTGCAACACCATCGATGACAACTGCGACACCGTCGTCGATGAAGGGGTGACCATCGCCTACTACGCGGACGCCGACGCCGACACTTATGGCGACCCCGCAGACACCGTTGACGCGTGCTCGGCCCCGGTTGGCTACATCCTGGACAACACTGACTGCGATGACACCGACCCCGACGAAATGCCCGGTCAGGTCTGGTTCAACGACGTCGACGTCGACACCTATGGAGACGCCGCCGACTCCCTCACTCAGTGTGACAGGCCGGTCGGCTACATCCTGGACAACACCGACTGCAACGACGTGCTCGCGTCCATCAATCCAGGCATCACCGAGGTCTGCAACTCGGTCGACGATGACTGCCAGAACGGCATCGACGACGGCCTGACGTTCACCGACCAATACCGAGACAGCGACGGGGACGGCTACGGAGACGACGCCGACGTACTTCCCGGCTGCCAGGCGCTTGCCGGTCGCGTGCTCGACAACACCGACTGCGATGACACCGACGACACCGTGAATCCAGCGGCGACCGAAGTCTGCAACGATATCGACGACGACTGCCAGAGCGGCATCGACGACGGACTGACCTTCACCGACCAATACCGGGACTCAGATGCCGACGGCTACGGCGACGCCAGCATGGGCACGACCGCCTGCGCTCCGCTGCCTGGCTACGTTTCCGACGACCAAGACTGCGTCGACAGCGACGTCAACATCAACCCGGGGGCGCAGGAGATCTGCAACACCCTCGACGACGACTGCGACTCCCTGATCGACGCCGCCGACCCGTCTGTGGACATCACGCAGCTCGGTACTTGGTTCATCGATGATGACGGGGACGGCTACGGGGACCCCCTCGCCGCCACACAGCTGTCATGCGACCAGCCCGTGGGCTACGTCAGCAACGACACGGACTGCGATGACGCCGACGTCGACACCAATCCAGGCGAGGACGAGACCTGCGACGGCATGGACAACGACTGCGACACCCTCGTCGACGATGACGACCCAACCCTGGACACCACCACGGCCACCGATTGGTACCGAGACTTCGATGACGACGGCTATGGCCGACAGTCCGGAGCGGCCCAAGCGTGTGACCAGCCGACGGGCTGGGCCGCTGACAACACCGACTGCGACGACGACGATGACCAAGCGTTCCCGACCGCCACAGAGATTTGGTACGACGGAGTCGACAGCGATTGCGACGGGCTCTCGGACTACGACCAGGACGCCGACGGCTTCGATGACCCTCTCGGCGGCGGAGCCGACTGCAATGACACCGACCCAACCATCAATCCGCTCGCTGTAGACCTGCCCGGCGACACCATCGACCAAGACTGCGATGGCGTGCTGAACACCGCAACCGACACCGATGGCGATGGCCTGTCGGACGACGACGAGACCAACATCTACGGCACCGACCCCGATATCGCAGACACGGACGGAGACGGCATCGACGACGGAGACGAGGTCCTGGTTCACCTGACCGACCCCACCGCTGCCGACACGGACGGCGGAGGCATCGACGACGGCCAAGAGCTCGCCGACGGAACCGACCCGCTCGATGGTTCGGACGACATCGTCGACACCGATACCGATACCGATACGGACACGGACACGGACACGGACACGGACACGGACACCGACACGGACACGGACA
>CAYYHT010000556.1:0-5437 GCA_964471355.1 uncultured Enterobacteriaceae bacterium | reverse complement strand
AAGCTGTCGACCTGCTCTGGAGCCTCTGCCAGAGCGGCCGTCCATCCAGCGCGCCGGAGTGAAGCGATCAACGAAGGACCGTTGTCGAAGACCACCACTTTGGGGCGCGGGTTGGGCTCGTGACAGCGGGAGACCATGTTCAAGACGTGGGTTCTGTCCTCCCAAGGCCGGAAGAAATCGACCGCCCCCATCGCATAGCCTTGGCGCGCCTGGGCCTCGTCGTCGACGACCAGCAGCACCGGAATGTCGCCCAAACGTGGGTCGTGCTTGATCGTCTTGAGCAGCTTGAACGCGCCTGCACCGGCGGCGACAACAGCAGTGGCCTTGACTCCGCGCGCGCCCTCTAGTGCGGTTGTGGCGTCATCGTACGAGAACACCAAAAACCCATGCGGAGTGAGTCCCGAGCGCAGTGTCTCGGCAAGTGTGGGGACCGCAGAGACGACGATTCGACCGCCCATCTGGCCGCCGACCTCTTCGAGAGACTCGTCGTCGCCTAAGGCAGCGGTGTCGAGGGCCGGCTCGGCATCTGTGGGCCGAACGCGCTGACCTTGAGACGCGGGCAGCGTCAGCGTGGCGCGGATGCCGCCATCGTCTTGATTGACGATGGCAAGTGCCCCGCCCATGAGATTGGCAAGTCGACAACTGACCGCAAGGCCCAAGCGCTTCACCGTTCCCGGTGCCAGCTCGGCATTGGGGTCGATGTCCCGGGAGATCACCGCAAGCTCGTCCTTTTCGAAGGTGGAGGAATCCCCGTCCACCCGGAAAACGACGGCGTCTCGCCCCTCGAGCTGCCCATCGGCGACCGACACCTCGATCGAGTCGACACCGTCGCGAGCCACCATGAAGTCGACCAAGTTCAGCAGCGTCTGGCGCACATGGACGGCGTCAGCGTGGACACGAGCGCCAGCTTGCGGAGCGACGGACGACAGAGACACTCCTCGCGCTTCGCTCGCGTCTCGGACTGCAGCGACGACATCGCCCACCACGTCGATGAGCTCGACCGGCTCTAGCAACACACTGAGGGAGCCTTCCCGAAGGCGTGTCAGGTCCAGCGCATTGGTGACCAACGCCTGCAGATAGCGCCCGTTTGCTCGAATGTGGCGCATGCCATCGGCGAGGTCAGGCCGCTCGAGCAGATCGATTTCTTCGAGCAGCATCTCAGCGCCGCCCAGCATCGCATTGAGCGGGGTTGTGAGCTCGCGCATGCGGGTCGACAGGATGTCCACCTCCATGCTCGTCGGCCCGCCCGGCTGTGGCGATGCTCCACTGCGCGCCGCAGGCTGTGGCTCGCTCTCGGCCTGGACTCGAACGATAAAGCCCTCTGCCCGTCCGGCGACCACTCGCCCGTGAATCACCTGTACGGGGAAGCGTGCGCCACCAGATGCCCGGGCGTTCAGGCTCCATTCCACGGCCACCACGGCGTCTTGGGAGTCTCGAATGATCTTGCGATCTGAGAACGTTACCTCGTCGTAGCCGGGCAGCAAATGCTCGAGGGGCATGCCTCGCATGACGCTGGGCGAGCGGTTGAACATGCGTCCTGCTGCAGCATTGGCAGCCTGAACCACCCCATCCCGAACGACCAGGAAGCCATCCACACTCAGCTCGGGCATGCCCAGGATGGACTCACCCGCAGCCGCCTTGCGCGCCTCGCGCTCGAGTATGTCGACGCGGTAGGCCGCCCGAAAAAGCGCGGCTAGATAGAACGGTGAAAAGTCCAACAACACGTGCAACGGGTTGGTGGCGTGGAGCCGCACGACGGAGCCGATGCCGATCGGCATGCCGCTGCTGGCCATGTCAACCACCCAGGCAGCCACGACCACACAAATGCCCGTGACCGCTCCCAGCGCGGCCGCGCGCATCTCATTGGTCTGTTTGGGCTCTACCTCGCTCAGTCTGCTTTTCCTTCCGCGACACAGGATACAATCTGCGCGTGTTGAACATCGGTGACACTGTCGAACGGTACAAAGTGGAGGGCGTCCTCGGCCACGGCGGTGTGGCGACGGTGTACAAGGTCCGCCATACCGAGCTCGGCACCCTCCACGCGCTGAAGATGCTGCAAGTCGGGAACACCGCGACCCGAGACCGGCTGTTGAAAGAGGGCCGCACCCAGGCCGCCCTCATGCATACCAACGTGGTTCGCGTGACCGACATCCTGCGTGTTGGCGACAACCCCGGGCTCGTCATGGAATACGTGGATGGGCCCTCGTTGCAGCAGCACCTCGAAAAGAACCCACCCGAGCTCGACCGTGGACTGCGGCTGTTTCGAGGCATCGTCCGCGGCGTCGCCGCTGCGCACTACCAAGGCATCATCCACCGCGACCTCAAGCCCGCAAACGTGCTGCTGGCCGTAACCCACGAGGGTATCGTGCCCAAGGTGGCGGACTTTGGCCTGCTCAAGTCCTTTGCCGCTCCAAAAAACGACGGCTCGCCCCGCACGGGCACCGGCATGTCCATGGGCACTCCCCAATACATGGCGCCCGAACAAGTCCGCGACGCGAGCCGCGTGGACCAACGCGCCGACCTGTTTTCACTCGGCGTCATTCTGTACGAGTTGGTCTGCGGTGAAACGCCGTTCAAGGGCTCCACCATGCTCGATGTCATGAACAACATCACGATGGGTCGATTCACGGCTCCGGAGCGACTTGTTCCTGGCCTGCCCCCTCCTGTGCGGCAGGCCGTTGTCACCTTGTTGAGTCCCGAGCCAGAAGACCGCTACGACAGCTGCGACGACCTGCTTCAGGCCATGTTCGCCGAGCGCACTCCGGCCGCCGGGCTCGCCGGGGCCGAGATCACCGCCGACCCCACCCTGCCGCCGGACCAATGGTCCGAACCGACCCAATCAGCCATCCCGACCCCAGGCTGGGGGCACGTCGGATGGGAGCTAGGCGCCGGGGCCCTATTCTTCACCGCAGTGGTGATGATGCTCGGGCTGATGATCAACCGATGAAGCTGGCTTAGTTCCGACCTCCACGGCGGCCGCGCTTGCGGAACAGGCCCTTGCGGTCTTCGTACAGGTCCTCCTGGAAGTCGAGGGCCAGGGTCGCAACCTGCCGCTCGGCCTTTGGTCTTTCGACGCGGACCGGCGCCTCAACAACGGCCACGATTGGCTCCGACGACGACGGCACAGGAGCCTTGGCAGCGGTTTGTGCGGTGGGCGCTGCGGGCGTCGCCCATGCGGGAACCATGGGTTCAGGCTGCGGGGACACCTGGGCCTCTGCGACTGCCGTCGCTGCGGGAAGCACGGTAGCCAATTCGACCTCGACGAAGGAAGAGACCACCGGGCGGACCGCCTGGGCCTGGTTCGGCACCAGATCTCCAACCGACACCAGACCAACCATGGCCGCCGCCATCGCGGCAAAGGCGATGAAGGTCGGCAGCCGCAGGGCCCGCCGCTGAGGCTGCGGTCGGGGGCTTGCTCGCCGGGCACGTCTCACCCTTCTGGGCGGTGGCCGAAGCATCGGCTGTGCACCGCCTGCACAAGGCTGGTCCAGCGAAAATCTACGAACAATCTTGGTTTTACGTGCCTTTGGTGGCGTGAGTGTCGGGCCGCATAGCTCCACCAATTCGAGTGACGGTGTCATCTCGTACCTCCACGATCGGGCGAGTCAGGCGTCAGCGCGCTGTCCTCACAATCAAACAGTACCGGTGACAGTTGTGGTTGTCTCTCACATCGGTCTCACACACGCCCGCTGAAACGACCTGTGCAAGTATGCGCCATGGCTGGTCGAACCATCGCAATCGGGGACGTGCACGGGGACCTCGATGCCCTCACCACGCTGCTCTCTCGCCTTCCAACCCTCGACTCGGGGGACACCATGGTGTTCCTTGGCGACTACGTCGACAGCGGCCCCAATTCCGCGGGGGTCGTGGCCCTGCTGCGCGAGGAGCTGCCCACCCGCACCCCGGCCAAGATCATCACCCTGCGCGGCAACCACGAAGACGCTTGGCTGAAGGTCATCGACGAGGGCTGGCCCGGCTTCGTCATGCCACCTGGAAACGGATGCAGAGCTTGCTACCGGTCCTACCGGGGCTTGGGCCCGGACGAGATGATGCCTCGCGACGACCTCGATGCCCTGTTCGACGGAAGCTTCTTTCCGCCGGACGTCGTGAAGTGGATGCGCGGCCTGGACCTCTGGTACGAGGATCAGCACGCAATCTATGTCCACGCGGGTCTCGAACAGGTCGACGGGCAGTGGATTCACCCGCAGGGCACCCAAGACACCAAGGTGCTGCTGTGGCAACGCAAGAAGGAGTTCTTCCTTGAGTACGACGGCAAGACCGTCATCTGCGGCCACACTGGGACCAATACGCTGCCGCTTGACCGCGACGAATACACTCCAGACGATCCAAACGACGTCTACTGGGCGGGTCGCTCGGCCTACGCCATTGATACCCTGGCTGGAAAGGGTGGCTTCTTGAGTGCGATCGAGCTGCCCAGCCACCAGATCTACGAGAGCCGCTGAATCGCTGTGGCGCTGCCCCGACAACGGCCGCTAGCCACCCAACAGTGGGTGACCTGACGGTGGGTGACGGACGTCCGTCGGACAGCTGTCACCCCCCGACGGCGGGCACATTCGGCAGGGTCAGCGGAGGCTCCTCAATGGTGATTGGCGCGCCCCCACGGCGCTTCTGCGTCCTCGCTTGGCGAACGCAGAGCTGGAAGCGATCTTGCGCCCCATCGAAGCAGGCAATCGCCAAAGCGGAAATCACGGCGTGTCCGCTATCTGCCCCCCCGTCTCGGGCCCTCGGCACCACGTCGAGCTCGCGAAGCAAGGTGCGTGCAGCAGCCAATAGCGCCACACCTTCGCAATATGGGCCGGTGAGCGGCTCGCCTCGATCGCGGCGCTGATCGTCAACCCTCTGCAGCACTCGAAACGCGGCCGCCCTGGCCAAGCTTGGGTCATTCGTACGTGAAATGGGGCACCTCCTGTGGCCCGAAGCTGCACAGATCGATCCAAGCGAAAACACAGGTTCAACCGTCATCCCCTAGACGAACAGGGGGTTTGGCGCGTACAATAGAGGGGACTCCGTTTCCTCGCGGGGCTGTGGTGTGTCTCCTCCACCGCGTTTTTAGATCTAGTGGGTGATTTGATGGGCATTCTCGATCGGCTGAAGCTCCCTTTTATGGGCGGCGACGAACAAGAAGAGCAGGCAGCTCAAGAGAAGGAGGACCTGCACGAAGGCCGCGGCAATGCCGCCAGCGCCTCAAAAGTCGCAGGTGCTTCGGGTGGCGGTGGCGAAGGCGATCTGGGCCCACTGCTGGACGAGGCCTCGCAAGACACCGAAAAGGAGGACGGCGATAGCGTCTGGAACCTCTGGGGAATGATCGGTGGCGACGAAGAAAACGACGAGCCGCCTGAGACTCGTGAGGAAATCCTGGCGCGGCTGGCTGCACTGGGCACAGACGACCAGATTGCCGGCATTCGCGGCCTGCTTG
>CAYYHT010000555.1:0-5438 GCA_964471355.1 uncultured Enterobacteriaceae bacterium | reverse complement strand
GTTCCTGACCATGCAGATGGTGGAGGGACGCAGTCTGAGCGACATCATTCGCCACGACGGCGCCATGCGCATCAGCCGCGTCATGGACCTGATCGGACAGCTCTGTGACGGTCTCAACGCCGCCCACGGAGCCGGGGTTCTGCACCGCGACATGAAGCCCGACAACGTCATCGTCACCCCGGACGACCGCGCTGTCATCACCGACTTCGGCATCGCCCGCGCCCGCGCGACCTCCGATGTCACCGGCACGGGCGGCGGCATCATGGGCACCCCCGCCTACATGGCACCAGAACTGGTCATGGGCCAACCAATCGACGAGCGGGCCGACGTCTATGCCATCGGCGCGATGGCCTACGAGATGCTGACCGGAGAGCGCGCCTGGCCGGGACGCAATCCATTGGCTGTGGCCCAAGAACGCCTGCGCAAGCCCCCTCCCGACCCGCGGTTGAAGCGCCCACGCATGCCCAAGACGCTCGGCGCGGTGATTCGCCAGGCCATGGCCAAAGATCCGGCCCAACGCTTCAGCTCCGCCTTGGCGCTCAAGCTTGCGCTACAGAATCACGCGACGGTCAGCTCCGGCGACATGCCGCTGCCGCCAACTCATGTCGATGTCCCCTCGTCGCGGGCCCGCAGCGTGGCTGTCCTGCCTTTTCACAACGCCGGTCCCGAGGACAACGCCTACATCGCCGAGGGATTGACCGAAGAGCTGATCGACACCCTGTCGGCCACAGACGGGCTGCGCGTGCGTCCGCTGCAGTCGGTCTGGCGCTATGCACAGGACCAGCGAGACCCCGCTGACGTTGGGCGAGAGCTCGGTGTACAGGTCATCGTCAGCGGTTCTGTGCGCGCCATCGGCGACAGGGTCCGCTTTCGCGCCCGGGTGCTCAGCGTCGCCGACGGCTTTCAACTCTGGGCCCAGCGCTTTGACTGCAGCCTGTCGCAAGCCCTTGCCACCAGCGACGAGGTCGCCTCGGCCATCGCCCATGCCCTGGCCGTCGAGCTCGCACCGGTCTCGGCGCGCCGCAATGTCATGCCCCCCAACGCCGCCGAGCTCTATCTTCGGGCCCGTCACCTGACGCGCAGCCTGTGGAACGAGAACCTCGACCCGGCACTCAAGTTGTGGGACCAAGCCCTCAGCGTCGCGCCCAATGCCCCTCGCATCTTGGCTGGGCGCGCGATGGCACTCGCTCGGCGCGGAGCACAGGTCTATACGGGCGGCAGCACCCGAGATCTCGAAGCCGGCAAACGAGCTGCCGAACACGCCATCGCCACCGCTCCCGATCTAGGAGAACCCTGGCTGGCCCTCGCCACCGCGCACTTCGCCGCCATGGACTCCCGATTGGCCGTCGTGGCACTGCGCAAGGCCCTGGAGCGGGCCCCGGGTCTGGCCAAGGCGCAGGAAATGCTCGGCACGCTGCTGTGCGAGGCCGGAGCCGTCGACGAGGGCCTGCAGCGGCTCGAGGTCGCGGTACAGATGGATCCCACAGCTGAGACGTCGCGCAACGAACTGGTCCGGGTGCACGCCCTGCTCGGCGACTGGGACCAGGCCATGTCGGTCCTGGACGTTGGCGATCCCCGGCCCACCGAGATCATCCGCGCTCGCCTGGGACTGTGGGACCCGGTGCGCTTCCCACCGGCGATGCCCGACTCACTGCCCACTGGCGGCCCGCAATACTACGTCGCCTGGGCATGCCGACTCGTCGCTGCAACCGGCACCGTGCCCGATTCGCTGCGCACCCAGCTCGACGCATTCCCCACGCCGACCGCCGGCAGAGCAGCCCACATCTGGTGGCAGTTCTTCACCATCCTCTCGTGTGCCGGCGACCAGCCCGAGGAGGAGTGCATGGAATCGCTCCACAGCTGCGTCAACGCCGGCCTTCTGGACATTCTGTGGCTCGACAAGAGCCCCGTGCTGACCCGCTTGCGAACCCACACGGACTGGCCTGTCCTGCGCAAGATCGTTCAGGCGCGGGCGGACTCGGTGCTGTCTACCTGACCTCTTTCGATCAATACTGAGGCCTCATGGGCGCCCCTGCGTACAGCGAACGCTTCGACAAGGCGATGTTGTTCACGATGAAAGCGTTTCGGTACAAGAGCCGAAAAGCCACGCCTGTGCCTTATATGACCCACCTGCTGGCGGTCACCGCGTTGGTCGGAGAGCACGGCGGCGACGAGGACATGCTCATTGCAGCCCTGCTGCACGACTACCTCGAGGACATCCCGCACGGCTCCGAAGAGGAGCTGCGCAAGAAGTTCGGCAACCGGGTCACCGACATGGTGCTGGCGCTGTCGGACACCGTGGTGCAGCCCAAACCACCGTGGGAGGAGCGAAAAGAGCGGTACTTGGCCAAGCTCGCCTCCAAAGCCCCGGACGTGAAGCTGATCAGCGCCGCCGACAAGTTGCACAACTGCTCGACCATCGTGCGTGACCACCGCGTGCTCGGCGACGCGATCTTCGACCGATTCAAGCCCACCAAAGAACAGACCTGCTGGTACTACCGCAGCTGCCTGACCCAGCTGTCAGTGGGCTGGGACCACCCCATTCTGCTCGAGCTGTCGATGTGGGTGGGTCAGCTGCACACACTCGCGCGCATTCCCATGACCGGTGGAGCCCCTTGATCTGCGCCGCCTGTGGTCAAAAGCCGCAGCAGGACAAGTGCGAGTACTGCGGCAAGGACCCGCTGCTGAAGGGGAACTACACCGTTCGCCTGCAAGAGATTGTGGGCAAAGGGGCGGCGGGGGTCACCTACCGCGGCATGGAGCTGGGACAGCAATGGCCCGTAGCGGTCAAAGAGATGGCCGTTCGCACCCTGACCCTGCCCAAACAGATCGAGCTGGCTCACCGTGAAGCCGGGGTACTGGCCCAGCTGCAGCACCCAGCGATTCCCCGCTACATCGACTCGCTGACCACCGGCACCGGCAAGAACAAGACCCTGTGGCTGGTGACCGAGCTGGTCACCGGCAAGACCCTGAAAGAGGAGATGGAGAGCAAGCGCTACGACGAGGACGAGGTGCTCGATGTGCTCGAAGAACTGCTTGGCGTGCTGCGCTACCTGCACGAGCTGTCTCCTCCGGTCGTGCACCGCGACCTCAAGCCCTCCAATGTCATGCGGCGGCATCCCGGCAACCGAATCGTGTTGATCGACTTTGGCAGCGTGCGCGAGGCGCTCAAGGACCCAGATACTGTGGGCAGCACGGTCGCTGGCACCTTTGGCTACATGGCGCCCGAACAATTCGCCGGCGACGCGAGCCCCAAATCCGACCTGTACGGCCTTGGCGCGCTGGCGGTGGCGATGCTGTCGCGCCAAGAGCCCCACAAGCTCCATGACTCTGGCGGCAAGATCGTCTGGGAAGGGGCCGTCAGCGCCCGTCCGAGCACCCGGTTGTTGTTGAGCGGCCTGCTGCAGCCCGAGCCCACAGACCGAATCGACCACCAACACGCGCGCTCTCTGATCAAAGCCGCCCGAAAGGAGACCCGCACCGACGCCGCCCCCAAGGCCAAGCCGGCTCCCAAGCCCAAGACCAAGAGCAAGGCCAAGAAAGGCGAGAAGCGGCGCCCGAAGAGCAAGCACAAGCCCGCAGATGCCCAGCAATTACAGGTTCAGGCGCAAGAGCTGGCGGTCACAGAAGAGGCAGAACAGACGTCACTTGCATGGCGCAACGCCGCCGTCTTTGGCGTGATTGCCATCGGAGCCGGGACCTTCGCCGCAGTGGCGCTGGTCGGCGCCCTGGTCTTGCTGCTGTAGGGCTGCCTAGGGCAGCGGAGGCGGACCGCCGCCACCACCCATCGCCTTCATGATGTCGTAGACCTCGTCGGCGTTTTTCCAGCCATCGAAGCCCTCTTTCCAGACGTTGTGCTGGCCGGAAGGATCGCTGGTCAGCAGCGCCGCAATCTCGGCGACTGTCTTTTCGCCTTGGCCGGTCGGCCCGCTGTAGTGGTACTTCACGGCACTCGGTACCGGAGGCGGACCGGCCGGGGGTGGCGGCACACGACCCGCGACCTCGGCGACCTCTTTCCAGGACTTCCACGCCGGCCAGCCCGCAGCCCAGACCATGTGGTCGCCGCTGCGATCGGCGGTGATGCGCTGCACGACTTCGTCGAGAGACAGCTGGGATTGCCCTGTCGGTCCGTTGTAGTGGTACTTCGAGGCACCGGGAAGCGGCGGAGGCGTGGCTGCGGGCGGGCCTTGCATGCCCTGCTGGGAGTTGAACTGTCCTCCTCCCTGGCCCATGTTGCCCATCATGCCGCCCATGGCGTTGCCCATGCCAAAGCCCATGCCCATGCCGATGCCGGCTCCGGCCATGCCCGGGTTGCGCGCGGCATCGCCGATGGCTTCGGCGGCGTTCATCTTGGCGTAGGAGTCCAGATTGCCCAGGATGCCCATCTTGGAGCGGTTGTCGAGGGCCTGTTCGACGGCCTCGGGCAGGCTCACATTCTCGATGGTCAGGCTGGTGATGGTGTAGCCGAACGTCTCTTGGAAGGCTGGATTGAACTGCTCGCGAACCTTGTCGCCGAGCTCCATGTGGGCACCGGCCAGGTCCAGCACGGGAATCTGGGCGCTGTTGATGGCGGCAGCGATCGACGAGACCAGCTTCTTTTTGAGGTCTTTGGTGACCTCTTCGGTGGTGAACAGGCCGTCGGTGCCGACAACTTGGCGAATGAAGGTGCCGGGGTCGGTGATTCGGAAGTCGTAGTGGCCAAAGGCGCGCACACGCACCGGGCCGAACTCGGCATCACGCATCATGAAGGGGTTGGCGGTGCCCCATCGATTGTCCCGGAAGATGGTCGTATCGATGAAGTAGATGTCACCCTTGTAGGGGTTGTTCAGGCCGTAGGCGATGCTCTTGAAGAACGCCATGATCGGCACGTTGCGCGTGTCGAGGGTGTAGGTGCCGGGGCCAAACACGTCGGACATGACGCCTTCGTTGACGAAGACCGCGGCCTGTCCTTCGCGAACCACCAGCTTGCTGTTGTCCGTGATCGCCTGATCGAAGATCGGAAAGCGGTAGGAGATGGTGTTGCTCGAGTCATCGGTCCACGCGATGACGTCCAGCAACTGTGCCTTGGCATGCGGCTTTAGAGTGTCCCAGAGACCCATTTTTCCCCCACGGTGATCACGCGACCACCCACTGTACGCAAAAGGGACATAGAGTATTTGCTACGGTCACGGAGCTGAAAGCATTGGTGCGGATCACCCGCTGGATGGAGGATCTTGGAAGCGTCGCTTTCCTGGGCCTCGTGGCGCTACTCGCGTCTCCCACGTTGGCACCCTTCGTGTTGGACGGAACGCTCGGCTTGATGTTGGGCACGCTGGTGGTCCCGACGGGATTCATTGCGGGCGTGGCGGCGATGTCTCGGCGGTTGGTCGGCAGCCTGCCTCTGCAGCTCGCACAAGCCGGCCTGCATGAGCGCGGCGACAACGCAGACCAATACCGCT
>CAYYHT010000554.1:0-5448 GCA_964471355.1 uncultured Enterobacteriaceae bacterium | reverse complement strand
CAGGCCATGTCCAGGCGGGCCTCACCGGCCGCAAGATCCCAGTCAGCGCCGCGTTCCACAGCCCATTGGTCGCCGACGCGCGCAAGCCCTTCGAGGCGGCCCTCAAGAAGGTGGCGTTCAAGGCTCCGGACACCCCGGTGTACGCCAATGCCACCGCCAAGACCTATGGCCGCGGCAAAGCCAGCCAGCGCAAACTCCTGGCCAGCCAGATCACCAGTCCGGTCGACTTCGTCGGCATCATCGGAGCGATGACAGACAGCGGCATTCGCACCTTTGTCGAGTGCGGGCCAAAGGGCGTGCTCACCGGTCTCGCCAAGAAGTGCACCCGCGGCGTCGAAGGCGTCAGCACTCTGTCGATGGACGGCAAGGCCGGCCGCACCGACGGCGACACACAGCTCAAGACCCTGCTGGCTGCGCTTGCGAGCCGCGGCATCGCCCTGGACGTGACGCCGCTGTTGCTCGCTCCCCTGCCGCCAGCCCGGCTCGAGGCTGGCAGCAAGGCGACCACCTGGATCAATGGCGCCAACGTGCTCAACGACAGCACCCGCAACCCTCCTATGCACAGCGGGCCAACAGTCGACACGCTCGTCGCACAACCGGCCGCAGCGGCGGTTCCCAACCGTCGATCCCCGGCTCCAAATCCACCCGCAGCGGCGGCTCCGCCACTCGCAGCGGCGGCACCCAAACACCGAGTCCCAGCTCCAAATCCCACGAGGACCAGCAAGATGGACCCCACAACCCTCGCAGAGTTGCTCGAGACCACCCGCGCAAGCCTGGACGCCTTCCAGCGCGCCCAGGAGCGCACCGCCCTGGTCCACCAGGAGTTCCTGCGCGCCCACGTCAAGGCGACCGAGAACTTCAAGGAGCTGTTCCAGACGCACGCCCGACTCGTCGAGCTTGCGGGCGGACTTCCCGTCGGCGCCGCCTTGCCCTCCCCCGCAATCGCCGCTCCAGCACCACTTCCCACACTGGCTCCATTGCCTGCACTGCCCACAGCGGTCGCCGCCCCGACGGTCATGGCGCCGCCTGCACCGGCAACACCAGCCCCCACCTCCTTTGCATCGACGCTGCCCAAGCATGGAGTGCCGACGGTGTCGATCACCGGCCGCGGAACCAGCGGCGCCATCGTCTTGGGTGGCACAAAAGGCACCGAGCTTCCTCCCTTGCTCGACGCCGCGCAGATGTCTGGCGCGGGTTCTTACGGCCCGTCCGCCGCCCCATCCAATGGTTCTGGACGCGCCGTCACCATTGCCGCCTCCGGCGCCGTTTCTCGCGAGTCCATCGTCTCAGCCATGCTCGAGAGTGTGTCGGCCAAGACCGGCTACCCCATGGACATGCTCGAGCTGTCCATGGACCTCGAGAGCGACCTGGGCATCGACTCCATCAAGCGCGTCGAGATTCTGGCCGGCGTGCAAGAAGAGGTGCCGTCCCTGCCCGAGCTCGACAACGACAAGATGAGCGCCCTGCGCACGGTCGCCGACGTCATCGACTACCTCGAAGGCACGCTTCCCTCGGCCCCGCCAGCCCTTGTGCTCACCGGCCAACCCGCCAACGGTGCTGGCACCAACGGCGTCGGCCGCGACACCATCGTCGCATCGATGCTGTCGGTCGTCGCCGCCAAGACCGGCTACCCAAAAGACATGCTCGAGCTGTCCATGGACCTCGAGAGTGACCTGGGCATCGACTCCATCAAGCGCGTCGAGATTCTGGCCGCCGTGCAAGAAGACGTGCCGTCCCTGCCCGAGCTCGACAACGACAAGATGAGTGCTCTGCGCACCTTGGACGAGGTCGTCGGCTACCTCGAGGGCATGTTGCCAGGGGGCAACCCCCTCCCTTTTGACCTCAGCGCTGAGCCCACACCGGCTCAGCGCATCGACGTGGTCGCAGCGCCGACCCGCCGCATTCCAGTCGTCGTCCCGGCACCGGCTGGACGCCCGGTCTCGTTCAGCGGCCCCTTGGCCGTGACGCGGGATCTGCACGGGCACGCCGCGAACTTGGCTCAGGCCCTTCAGCGCCGAAAGGTCGAGGCCGTGGTCGTCGACCCCGACTGGAGCAACCCCGACAGCATTGCGAGCGCGCTGCCGGCGCACGTCGCGGGCATCGTCCACCTGGGCGCCCTAGGCACGCCTGCCAAGCTCCGTGAACGGGTCATCGGTGCCTTCCACCTCGCCCGACTGGCCGGTCCGTTGCCGTTGTTTGCCACGGTCAGCGGCCAAGGCGGACGCTTCGGAATCGACCGCCGCCCCAAGGGGGAATGCCTGTTTGAAGGCGGCCTCGCCGGGCTGCCCAAGACGCTGGCCCACGAATGGGATGACAGCCGACTGCTGGCCATCGATGTGGACCCAGACGATGTCGACATCGAAGCCCTAGCAAATGAGCTGCTGCTGCAGACCGATGCCGTCGAGATCGGCTTGGCTCAAGAGCGCATCACCGTGGGCGTCATCGAGGCCGCTTTGCCTCAAGACTGCACCCACTACCCGCCTGTCGCTCCCGGCGAGTTGATTGTGGTGTCTGGAGGAGCACGAGGCGTCACCGCGGCTGTCGTCATTGAGATGGCCCGTCGCTGGAAGCCCTCATTCCTGTTGCTGGGACGCTCTGCGGTGCCAGAGCGCGACGCAGCCTGGGCTCGGGACGTCGCCGACGATTCGCTCAAGGCCGCCGCGGTTGCCCACCTGCGGGACGCGGGCGCCAAGCCCACTCCCAAGGCCGTCGATGCCCTGGTGTGGCCGATTCTCTCGGCTCGCGAGGTGCGCGCCAACCTGACGGCCATCCGCGATTCCGGCTCGGCCGTCCGGTACCGATCTGCCGACGTGCGGTCCCGCGAAGCCATCGAACACGAGGTCAACGAAGCCGTCAGTGCCCACGGATCGGTGCGCATGATCGTGCACGGAGCCGGCGTCATCGCCGACAAGTTGACCATCGAGAAGAGTCCGGACGCCTTCAATCGAGTCTTCGACACCAAGGTCGATGGCCTGTTGGCGCTGCTGGACTCTGTCGACGTCAGCGCACTCAAAGCGGTGGCGATGTTCAGCTCGGTCGCGGGGCGCTACGGCAACCGCGGGCAGTGCGACTACAGCATGGCCAACGAAGTGTTGACGCGGGCCGCGCGCAATCTCGCTGACGAAGGCATGGTCGTGAAGTCCCTGGATTGGGGACCTTGGGCCGGTGGCATGGTCGACCCAGGACTCGAGCGCCAATTCAGAAAACAGGGCGTGCAGCTCATCGACTTGGCCGCCGGGGCCCGCTTCTTCTGCGACGAGCTCGAAGTGGGCTCGGACGACATCGAAGTGGTCGTGGGCGGTCCCGACGTGCCCGACACCGTCGCGCCGATGCGAACAGGCTCGGTCACCCACCGCCTCGAGCCGGTCGACGGCGACTACCTGTCGTCTCATCTGATCAAAGGACAGCGCGTTCTGCCCGCTGCCATGGTGCTCGAATGGGTCGCCACAGCCGCTCGCAAGGCGTGTCCGGACCTGCGCATTCGCGGCGTCCGTGACCTGCAGATCCTCAACGGGGTCACGGTGACGTCCCCCGTCGATCTGACCCTGCGTTGGACCGAAGAGGACGCCTATTCCGGCGCACAGCGCACCTTGAGCTTTGTGCTCACGGGTCAAGCCAGCAAGCTTGGACCCATGGTGCACTACCGAGCCCACGTCGACCTGATCGCGCGCTCGATTGAGCCGACGCCGTTCGGTGGAAGCAACGGCCTGGGACGCGACGCCTACCCCTACGCCATCGAAGAAGCCTACCGGCGCTTCCTCTTCCACGGACCCTTGCTGCGCGGCATCAGCGCCGTGTCGGGAATCAGCGACGAGGGAATCGTCGGCACCTTGATCGCAAGTGAGCCCGGCGGGCTCGGTGTGCGCGGTGACGCGTGGAGCACCGACCCTCTGGTCGTCGATAGCACCATTCAGCTGGTCCTGCTGTGGGTGCGCGAGAAGGCGGGTGCGGCCGCACTGCCCAGCGCGCTCGGCGAGTACCGGCAGTACGCGCCGATGGCCGGGCACTTGACCTGCCACGTCGAGATCATGGCCGCCCAACAGAATGCAGGCACCTTCAGCGCCACCCTCGTCGACGCTCGCAACCGCGTCGTGGCCACGTTGACCGACGCTCGCTACACGGCGACCCCGTCCCTCAACGAGCACTTCCGCGGGCCTGTCGAAGCGCCCAACTCGGAGCGCTGAGCGGTGGACTTCGCTGTTGTCGGCATGGACTGCGTGCTGCCCGGCGCTCTGGGCGCCGAGGCGTGGATTGCTCTGAGCCGAGGCGGGCAACCGCAGTTCCAGGACGTGCCCGCCGGACGCTGGCCTTGTGAGCCTTCTTCGGTCCTGTCCTCCGAGATCGGCCCCGACAAGACGCTGTCGATCCGCGGTGGGTTCGTCACCGACTTCGAGTTCGACGACGTGGCCCTCGATCTGGACATTCCCGTCGAACAGATGGATCCACTGCTGCAGTGGGTTCTTAGCGTGTGCCGCGGCGCACTCACCGGTACCAAGACCCTCGCCAGAGACCGCACCGCGCTACTCCTGGCGAACCTGTCCTACACGTCCACTGGCGCTGTGCGAGCGGTCGCAGCCCCCTACTCCGATGCCTTGGGTGCCAACGACTGGCTCCAAGGAGGCACCCCTTGGGACCGCTGGCAGAGCGGTCTGCCCGCCACAGTCACCGCAAAGGCCCTCGGACTCGGTGGCGGCTCAACGGCGATCGATGCCGCCTGTGCATCGGGCCTGTATGCGGTCCTGCTGGCCTGTGACCGACTCGCAGCAGGAAGCTGCGATGCGGTCATCGCTGCCGGAGTACAGCGCGCCGACTCCTCCTTCCTTCACCTCGGATTCAGCCAGCTGCGGGCCCTGTCTGCTTCGGGTCGCGCCATGCCCCTTGATGCCCGCGCCGACGGCCTATTGGTTGGCGAAGGCGCCGCAGCGGTCCTCATCAAGCGCTTGGCGGACGCCGAGCGGGACGGGGATGCCATTCAGGCGGTCATTCGGGGCGGCTCACTCGGCAACGACGGGCGCTCCGGGAACCTGCTCGCACCGCAGCAAAGCGGGCAGCTACGAGCCCTGCGAGCGGCCTATGCGCGCACCGGCGTCGACCCCCACAGTGTGGGCTACGTCGAGTGCCACGCTACCGGCACCCAAAAGGGCGACCGCACCGAGCTCGAGGCTCTGGCCGAGCTGATGCCCAAGCCCGCCAAAGACGTCGTCCTGGGCAGCACCAAAGGCATCATCGGGCACACCATCACGGTGGCTGGCCTGGCCGGGCTGATTCGCGCGGTTGGCGCCGTCCGAGATGGCGTCTTTCCGGCCAGTCCGACAGCGAGCCAGCCGGCGACCGCCCTCACAGCCGGGCCCTTCAAGTTGCTGGCCAAGCCCACCCCCTGGAAGTCCAAGAAGCCGCGCCGGGCCGGCGTGAGCGCGTTTGGATTTGGCGGCACCAACGCCCACGTCA
>CAYYHT010000553.1:0-5449 GCA_964471355.1 uncultured Enterobacteriaceae bacterium | reverse complement strand
CACAAGAACAGCAGGACGAGACAACGTCGATCATCAACGAGGTCCGTGGCCAGGTCCAACAGTGGCGGGAACTGCATCCAAGCCAGTGGGGCGTCACACCAGAGACGGCCCGACTCCTAGCGCATTGGCGCAGCGACGCCTTCCAAGACATTCGCCCCTTCTTCTGCCAGGTGGAAGCGGTCGAGGTGGCAATCTGGCTGACCGAGGTGGCGCCCCACACAAAGTCCGCGAAGCTGGTGCGAGACCACCTTGCTTTGGCGAACCGCGACGCCAACCCGCAACTGCAACGGATCGCGCTGAAGCTCGCTACCGGCGCTGGCAAGACAACGGTCATGGCGATGCTGATCGCCTGGCAGACGATCAACGCGGCCCGCTATCCGAACAGCAAGCAATTCACGCGCGGGTTCCTGATCGTCGCGCCCGGCCTGACTATCAAGGACCGGTTGAGAGTGTTGCAGGCCAACGACCCCGACAGTTACTACGCGACTCGGGAGATCGTTCCAAGCGACCTGTGTAGCGAAATCCGCCACGCAAAGATCGTCATCACCAACTACCACGCGTTCAAGCTGCGCGAGCGGGTGAACATCTCCGCGGGAGGCCGCGCCCTGTTGAAGGGCCGCACGGGCGAGGACGTACAGACGATCGAAACGGAAGGCCAGATGATCCAACGGGTCATGCCCGACCTCATGGGCATGAAGCGGGTCCTGGTGCTGAACGACGAGGCGCATCACTGCTACCGGGAGAAGCCTCGCGAAGCCGACGATGCCGACCTTAAGGGCGACGACCGCAAGGCCGCTGAGAAGAACAACGAAGCTGCGCGCCTCTGGATATCGGGCCTCGAGGCGGTGAACCGCAAGCTAGGCTTGTCACGGGTCATTGATCTATCCGCCACGCCCTTCTTCCTGAGCGGATCGGGCTATGCCGAGGGCACCTTGTTCCCCTGGACCATGAGCGACTTCTCGCTAATGGACGCCATTGAGTGCGGCATCGTGAAGTTGCCCCGCGTGCCCGTGGCCGAGAACATCCCGGGCGAGGAGATGCCCGTCTTCCGCAACCTCTGGGAGCACATCCGCACGGACATGCCCAAGAAGGGGCGCGGCAAGGGAGCCGAGCTCGACCCGCTCAAGCTCCCGACTCGTCTACAGACCGCCCTCCAGGCTCTGTACGGCCACTACGAAGAGACGTTTAAGCTCTGGGCCAAGCATGGGCTTGCCGTGCCACCCTGCTTCATCATCGTCTGCCAAAACACGGCCATCTCGAAGCTCGTCTACGACTACGTCTCGGGCTTCTACCGCAACCACGAAGATGGCAGGTCGACCCTTGAGTACGGGCGCCTTCCCCTCTTCCGCAACTTCGACGAGACCACCGGCAATCCGCTTGCCCGACCGAACACTTTGCTGATCGACTCTGAGCAGCTCGAGGCGGGCGACGCTCTGGACAAGAACTTCCGCGCGATGGCTGCGGACGAGCTGGAGCGCTTCCGTCGCGAGATCGTCGAGCGCAGTGGCAATCCCCGCGCCGGGGATAGCATCTCTGACCAAGACCTCCTTCGCGAGGTCATGAACACCGTCGGCAAGGCCGATCAACTCGGCGCGAGCATCCGTTGCGTGGTCTCAGTGTCGATGCTGACCGAGGGCTGGGACGCGAACAACGTGACCCACATCCTAGGTATCCGCGCCTTCGGCACGCAGCTCTTGTGCGAGCAGGTGATCGGCCGAGCCCTGCGGCGCCAGTCTTACGAGCTGAACGCCGAAGGACTCTTCGACGCCGAGTACGCCGACATCTTCGGCATCCCGTTCGACTTCACGGCCAAGCCGGTCGTCGCGCCACCGAAGCCGCCGGTCGAGACCGTCCAGGTCCGAGCGGTCCGACCGGAACGCGACCACCTGGAGATCCGCTTCCCGCGCGTCGAGGGGTACCGCGTCGACCTGCCCGAGGAACGCCTCACCGCGAGCTTCAATGCGGACTCTGTCCTCGAGCTTACGCCCGACTTGGTCGGCCCCTCCGCGACCCGCACCGCTGGCATCATCGGCAAGGTCCAGGACATGACCCTGGAGCACCTCGCCGACCTCCGCCCCTCGACCGTGGTCTATGAACTGACTTACCGGCTCCTCTACACCAAGTGGCGCGATCCGGGTGACGAGCCGCGTCTGCACCTCTTCGGTCAGCTCAAGCGCATCACGAAGCGGTGGCTCGACACGTGCTTGGTCTGCAAGGGCGGCACCTATCCCGCGCTTCTGATGTACCAAGACCTCGCCGACATGGCGTGCAACCGGATCACCGCAGCCATCACTCGCGCCATGGAGGGTTCGCGGCCGATCAAGGCACTGCTCGATCCATACAACCCAACCGGTTCAACGGCGGACGTCCGTTTCAATACGTCTCGTAGCTCCCGCTGGGAGACGAGCGGTCCGCCGCCAAAGAACCATGTGAATTGGGTCGTTCTGGACAGCGACTGGGAAGCCGAGCTCTGCCGCGTGGTCGAGTCGCACCCGAAAGTGATCGCCTACACGAAGAATCACATCCTGGGCCTCGAGGTGCCCTACCTCTTCGGCTCCACTCCCCGCAAGTATCGCCCGGACTTCATCGTGGACGTCGACGACGGGCACGGGCCCGAGGACCCGCTGCACTTGGTCGTCGAGATCAAGGGCTATCGGCGCGAGGATGCCAAGGAGAAGAAGTCGACAATGGACACCTACTGGGTGCCCGGTGTGAATAACCTGAAGGAGTTCGGTCGCTGGGCCTTCGCAGAATTCACCGACGTCTACGAGATCTCCGACGATTTCGGGGCCGAGGTCGAAGGCCACTTCCAAGAGATGCTCGACTCCGTAACCACACCGGCGGCTGCGGCCGCGGAACATTGACCATGGCCAAGAAGCCGAAGACCCAGAAGGCGCGGAAAGACGTCGAAGCAATACTTCACGCCGACGCGACGCGCAAGAACATCCCGACGGCCGAGCATGAGTCCGTGCTGAACCTGGAGGACAAGGAGTCCCGCCCAGTTCGATATCCGCGGAACACAGACCTGGATCCCCAGCTGGTATGGCGCGGGAAGGACGAGCAGGACTGGAGCGACCTGGTGGTGCAGGCCCCGCCGCTCTACATCCAAGAGAAGGTGCACCCCAAGGTGCTGATCGACGATCTGCTGCGCCAGTCGAAGGAGAGTGAGGCGCGAGCACCAGGTTTCCAGGCCGATCTCTTCTCCGACTTCAACGGCATCCCCGAGGGCGTAGACAAGACCGAGTTCTACCAGCACGACCAGAATTGGTCGAACCGGATGATCCTCGGCGACTCCCTGCAGGTGATGGCCTCGCTTGCCGAGCGGGAGGGCCTGCGCGGCAAGGTCCAGTGCATCTACTTCGACCCGCCTTACGGCATCAAGTTTAACAGCAACTTCCAGTGGTCCACCACCAGCCGCACCGGAACGGACGGCAAGACCGAGCACATCACCCGCGAGCCCGAGCAGGTCAAAGCCTTCCGCGACACCTGGCGCGATGGCACCCACAGCTACCTCACCTACCTACGAGATCGCCTCACCGTCGCCCGCGATCTCCTCACCGAGTCTGGCTCCATATTTGTGCAGATTTCAGATGACAACCTCCATCATGTCCGAGAGGTCATGGATGAGGTCTTTGGATCGGACAACCATGTATGCCTCATTGCATTCCGGAAGACCGGTGGGACGACGGCAGACACACTGAGTACGACTGTTGACTTCATCATTTGGTATGCAAGAGACAAGGCGAAGGTCAAGTATCGAGCCTTGTTCTCGCACAGAGTGGCCGGGGGACAAGGTGCAAAGGAGTATACGCTCGTCGAACTGGAGAACGGAGCAACGCGCAAGGTCAATGCTGAGGAACTTGCAGGCGTAACAAGTATTCCGCCCAAAGCTCGAGTGTTCGCTACGGCCTCCGTCGTATCCGATGGAACGCGCGCCAACACTAGCGCCCCCTTCACATTCAACGGATTTACATTCGGAATTCCCAAGACGAAGAACTGGAAGACTTCCGTCGAGGGAATGAAGCGCCTGTGCAAAGCTGGCCGAGTCCAATACCGGACAGGTCATCGAATCTACAAGCGATACATGGACGATTTTCCGGTTGTTCAACTCAACTCAGTGTGGATGGACGTTCGCGGCGCTCTTGACCAGGCATATGTCGTCGAAACCTCCTACCGGGTCATCGAGCGATGCATGCTAATGACGACCGACCCCGGCGATCTGGTGCTCGACCCAACCTGCGGTTCCGGCACCACCGCTACCGTCGCCGAGCAGTGGGGCCGTCGCTGGATCACGATTGACACCTCGCGCGTGGCGCTGGCGTTGGCCCGTGCCCGCATCATGGGCGCGCGTTATCCCTTTTACCTACTGGCCGATTCCCGCGATGGCCAGATCAAGGAAGCCGAAGTCACGCGCACTGCGCCGAGTTCGCAGCCCGTGCAGGGGAACATCCGCCACGGATTCGTCTATGAGCGCGTGCCGCACATCAAGCTCAAGTCCATCGCCAACAACGCGGAGATCGATGTCATCTGGGACCAGTGGGAGACGAAGCTGAAGCCGTTGCGCGAGAAGCTGAACGCCGCGCTTAAAAAGCCCTGGCAGGAGTGGGAGATTCCGCGCGAGACAAGTTCCAGTTGGCCGGACGCGGCGGACAAGCTGCACGCCGACTGGTGGCAGGCCCGCGTCGCCCGGCAGCAGGAGATCGACAGGTCCATCGCCGCCAAGGCCGAGTTCGAGAATCTCTTCGACAAACCGTACGTGGACAAGAAGTGCGTCCGCGTCGCTGGCCCTTTCACGGTCGAGAGCCTGAGCCCCCACCGGACGCTTGGAGTCGATGAGAACGACGAGCTGATCGACGGCGTCAAGGAGCAGGGGGCCGACTACGGTGGCAAGCAGTCCTTCCCCCAGATGATCCTGGAGAACCTCCGGGCTACCGGTGTACAGCAGGCGCACAAGGACGACCGCATCACCTTCACCTCGCTCACCGCATGGCCCGGTGAGCTGGTCTGTGGCGAGGGACACTACCGCGAGGGCGACGCGGAGAAACGCGCCGCCATCTTCATCGGTCCCGAGTTCGGCACCGTGCAGCGTGCCGACCTCGTCGCGGCCACGCGCGAGGCAGGCGATGCAGGATTCGACGCGCTCATCGCCTGCGCCTTCAACTATGAGGCGCACGCCACTGAGTTCAGCAAGCTCGGCCGGATCCCGGTGCTCAAGGCGCGCATGAACGCCGACCTACACATGGCGACCGAGCTCAAGAATACCGGGAAGGGCAACCTGTTCGTCATCTTCGGCGAGCCGGACATCGAAACTCTCCCCGAGGAAGACGGCAAGCTGAGGGTGAAGGTGAAGGGGGTCGATGTCTTCAAACCTCAGACAGGTGAAGTGGTCAGCGACAACACCGACGGCATCGCCTGTTGGTTCATCGACACCGACTACAACGAGGAAAGC
>CAYYHT010000552.1:4149-5462 GCA_964471355.1 uncultured Enterobacteriaceae bacterium | reverse complement strand
CACCTCGATGCCGTGCTTGACCCGGACCTCGGGGAAGACAGAGGTCAGGTGCAGGTCCCAGTCGTCTTGATCGGGGAACACTCCGTCGATGCCATCGGTCATCCACGACCGGAAGGAGCGCCCATGGGCGGCCCTCCATGAGCCTTCGTGCCGCGTGAACATCATGGGCACGTCGATCAGGTAGTCGACCCAGCGCTCGTAGCTGAAGTCCGCAGCGGCCTCGGGGAAGCCGGTGCGGGCCGGGTCGGTCTGGGTCCAGATGTGCCCGCGGAAGGACATGAAGCCCGACTGCTTGCCCTCGCGGTAGGGGGAGTTGGCGAACATGGCCGTGAGCAGCGGTCCCATGCTGGTCGACAGCTGCACCTTGCGGGCGCAGTCCTCTTCGTCGCTGAAGTCGAAGGTGGCCTGGACCGCGGCGGTGCCCTTCATCATGTAGTGGGCCAGCTTGCCGGTCTTGGCCAAGTGCTCGCGCATGATGACGTAGCGGGCCTTGGGCATCCAGCCGATGTCCGGAACCACCGCATAGGGAGTGAAGCCAAGCGCGATCTGCTCGATGGGTGCTGCGGCTTGGGTGATGATCTCGTTGACCAGCTTGGTGAAGCGCTGTGACTCGCCCTGCAGGTCTTCAATCTTCTTGAACGGAGCGCCAGACAGCTCGAACTGACCGCCGGGCTCGAGCGTGACCGAGGCGCCGTCGCCGTGCAGCGCGATGACGTTGTCGCCTTCGTAGTAGCGCTCCCAGTTCAAGCGCTGCGCCAGCTCTTCGAGCAGCCAAGCGATGCCGTGGTCTCCGAAGTAGGGCAGCGGCAGGCCGTCCGGACCCAGCAGGTGGCGCTCGAACTCGCCGCCGATGAGCCAGTCTGCCTCTTCTGCGCCTCCGGCGAAGTATTGTGCGATGAGGAGGTCGCGGCTCAATGGCGCCTGGGCAGTGTTCATAGGCCTAGCTTTATCCACGTTCTAGGGCCCGACAAGTATCATGCGGCTGCACCCCAACAGGACCGACCATCCGAACTGCCGCCGCCACCTGGACCCGAGCACTCGTCGCCATCGCCATTGTGGGCGCCGTCAGTTGGGTTTGGTCGCGCAGCCAGGGTGAGCAAGTCGACGCTCCCGTCGCCGTGGCACAAGCTGTTGCACCAGTGACCCCAATGCCCCCCACGGCAGCTCCGGTGCATGTGGGCGCACTTGCGGGCCTGGTGGTGCACCTGTCCGCGGGCCACGGCTATGTCGCTCATCCCACCGGCCGCGGCTGGCAGCGACCGGTGTCCCACGGACTGCTCGAAGACACCTGGACAGCGGGCTTCACGACCGAC
>CAYYHT010000552.1:0-4139 GCA_964471355.1 uncultured Enterobacteriaceae bacterium | reverse complement strand
TGCGCACTCCCCGCGAGCGCGACATGAACGCGACCATGACCCTCTCCGACGACCTGGACATGGACTTTCGCAGCGAGGGAGTCGCCGGACGCCAGCTCGGAGGCAGCTGGGCAACCGAACAATCCACTCGCAGACTCAGCGAAGCCTTGGCGGGCGCGACGGTGCTCGAGCCTACGGGCCGGGCGATCTGGCGCCTGGTGGCCCCGAGCGACGGCACCTGGCATGTGTACGCCACCTGGGTCGCCGCCGCCGACCAAGACGCCGAGGCTCGGTACACGGTGTCGTGGCCCGGCGGAGCACAGACCATCGACGTCGACCAAAGAGACCGCGGCGACAGCTGGTGGCCGCTGTCCCGAATCTCTCTGCGAGAGGGAGAGGTGGTCGAGGTGTACCTGACCGGCAGCGGACGGGGCAAGCTGTCGGCCAACGCGATTCGCATGGGAGGCGGCACCCACCGGGTCGAAGACGTGCGCACCCACCAGGTTCTCGAGCTGCCAGCGTGGCAGGTCGCGTCGATTCACCACCTGCCCACCACCGGAGCCCCGCCTGAGATTTGGGGAGGAGGAGGAGCGGGGTTCGCCGGCGATGCATCGACAAGAGCGCGCTGGGCGGACTGGATTCACCGGCCGAACGAAGAAGCCGTCTACCTGTCGCTGCACACCGACGCCGGCGGCGGCACGGGCACCACGGCATTTGTGCGCAAGCGCTGCTGGTCGCCGACCTGCGAGCCGCGCGTGTGGCACTCCGAGCTGCTGGCAGACGCCATCCGCGAGGGCATCGTCAACACCATCCGCACCGACTTCGACCCCGAGTGGCGAGACCGCGGCACCCGGCAGGCAGCACTGGCCGAGGTCAACAGCGAGCTCAACCCCGAGATGCCCGCCGCACTTGTCGAGATTGGATTCCACGACCACGAGCGCGATGCCGCCCTGCTCGCCGAGCCCGACTTCGCCGATGCCATCGCGAATGGAATCGCCGCCAGCCTGATTCGGTTCCGCCTGGGCAAGGACGCCATGCTGCCGCCAGACACGGTCGATGACGCCGTCTGGAATGATGACGGCATCGGATGGACCGGAGAAGCCGACGGCTGGCAGATCCGCGAGGCACGAGCTGACAACCGCCTGCGCCGAGCCAGCTACGCCATGGAGCCGCGATGGACTCCAGACTCACGGACGCGGACCGTCGAGATCACACCGATCAATCCAGCGGGACGCGGGCTGCCGGTGATTGTCCGCCGATAGAGCAGCGAGCGGCGAGTCGGCTCGCCGCTCAACAGCTCAGGTACGGCGCCAGTCGAACTTCGGACGCGTCGGGTGGCCGTACAGTGTCAGGGCGCCCTCGTCGCCAACCGCGTTCGGCCGCTGGAAGATCCAGTTCTGCCAGGCGGACAGGCGACCGAAGATCTTGGTGTCGCAGTTCTCGGCGCCGACGAAGCGCAGGTTCTGTTCCATGCCGGTCAGCGCATCTGGAGACAGGCTGACCCGCTCTTCGACGGCGATGCGAATCTCGTCTTCCCAGTCGATGTCGTCTGGCGCCATCGTGACCAGTTCGTGGTCAAACGCGTCGGGACCATCGATGTCTTCGCCCAGCTCGAGCACCTCGGTGACCTTGTCGGGGGTGCCTGCATAGCGGCACTGCAGGCGGCTGATGCGGGTGGCCATCGGGAACATGCCGGCGGATGCAGCGGTGACGCGTACGGTGACGTCGCCGTCGTCGTCTTCGAGCATGTACGACCGGTCGGCGGCCAAGGCCAGCTCGAACAGGCTGCCGGCAAAGCAGCTGCCCTCGTCGATGAGCGCGAAGAAGGAGCGGGCGGTGTTGTCGACCCGGCGCAGCACGCGGGCCTGGAACAGGGCGACCTCTTGGGCAAACCACTCGGACTGCCGATCGCGCAGCTGTTTGTCGTAGGCGAGCACGGCATCTTGGTCGCCGCGGGTCTTGAGCAGGACCAGTCCAATCTCGGACATGTTGAAGCGCAGGTGCAGCAGCGCATCGTCGAGCTCGCGGAATGCGCGGAAGGACCAGCAGTGGGCGCCCGCGTCGAGGTTCGGAGGCTGTGCGCTATCTGGGGAGTGCACGGTCAGCGTCGCGGTGCGCTGCTCGGGGTCGACGTCGAGCTTGACGAAGCGGTAGCTGCGGCTGCCGTTTTCGCCCACTTCGACCTCGATCGGAGGCAGGGCCACGCCCTCGTCGGCGCGCTGGGGATTGCGTTCGGCTGCGGCTTGGGCTTTGCCGGCGATGCCCGCCTCCCACTTGCTGCGGGGGAAGGCACCGTCGATCAGGCGCAGCTTGAGCGCGTCGCGGCTGCGGAAGCCCTCGGCCTTGGTGCAGAACAGGTCGGCCACATCGCGGCGGACCTTGCGCTTGTCGACCAGTCGAGTGAGTCCGCCGGTCCCTGGAAGCACGCCCAACAGCGGCACTTCTGGCAGGCTGACCGCCGAGTTGCCGTCGTCGATCAGGTAGATCTCTTCGCAGGCCTCGGCCAGCTCGTAGCCGCCGCCCGACGCGGTGCCGTTGCAGGCCGCAATCCAGGTCTGTCCGCTGTTGTTCGAGGCGTCCTCGAGCTCGCAGCGGGTCTCGTTGGTGAACCGGCAGAAGTTGACCTTGAAGGCATGGGTGCTGCTGGCCAGCATCTTGATGTTGGCGCCAGCACAGAACACCTTTGGAATCGCGCTAGTGACGACCACACAGCCAACCCGTGGGTGCTCGAAGCGAATGCGGCGGACCGCATCGGCCAGCTCGATGTCGACGCCGAGATCGTAGCTGTTGAGCTTGAGTTCGTAGTCGCCAGAACGCAGACCGTTGGCCTCGTCGATGTCGAGGGTCAGGGTCGCGACCCGTCCGTCGACCGCGAGCTTCCAGTGGCGGTAGCTGTCTGGATGCGCCTCGAAAGACTCCACTGGCTGGTACTTTTCATTCGCGCCCATCTGCCCTCCAAACAACGACGCCGCCTATAACCGGTCCGGACCCGCCTGTTCCGCCATGGCTCACACAACAGAATCGGTTTGCAGTCGGCCCGCAGAAGAACAGGGGTAAGCTGCCGTTTCTGTCTGGAGACACCCCATGCGAACCGCCACCACCCTATTGCTCGCCATCGCCCTCATGGGCTGCCGGGACGATGTGATCGACCTCGACAACGACGGCTCGGTCGCCGGCGTCGACTGCAACGACAACGACGCCGCCGTCTTTCCCAATGCCCCCGAGAACTGCAACGGGGTCGACGACAACTGCAATGGCCTGATCGACGATGAGGCTGCTGACGCCTTGACCTTCCACCTCGACTACGACAACGACAGCTACGGGAGCGCCAGCGACACCATCACCGCCTGCGACGCGCCGAGCGGCTACGTCGACGACAGCAACGACTGCGATGACTCCGAGGCGCTGATCAACCCGGGCGCATCGGAGTCCGACTGCACCGACCAGACCGACTACAACTGCGACGGTTCGGTGGGCTATGCCGATGCCGACGGCGATGGCTGGGCGGCCTGCAACGACTGCAACGACTCGACCGCGGCCATCAGCCCCGACGCCACCGAGGCCTGCGACGACGTCGACAACGACTGCGATGGCGCCACCGACGAGCCCGGCTCGACCGGCGAGTCGACCTGGTATGCAGACGCCGACGACGACAGCTTTGGCTACATCGACGAGTCGGTCACCGCCTGCGACCAGCCCAGCAACTACGTCGCCAACCACAACGACTGCAACGACACCACTGACCTCGCCCACCCCGGCGGCATCGAGGTGTGTGACGGCCTGGACAATGACTGCGACGGAACCGCCGACGGCAGCAACGCGACCGATGCCACCGAGTGGTACGGCGACGGCGACTCCGACGGCTTCGGCCGCGCCACGGTCTCGGTGATTGCCTGCAGCGCACCCACCGGCTTCGTGGCCGACAGCAGCGACTGCAACGACCTCGACAGCGGCAGCCACCCGGGAGCCACCGAGGTCTGTGACGACTCGGACACCAACTGCGACGGCGCCACCGACGAGGGCTTCAACAAGACCTGGTACGCCGACTTCGACGAAGACGGCTTTGGCCGCGACAGCATGTTCGTCAACAGCTGCGACCAGCCATTCGGCTTCACCAGCGACTCCACCGACTGCGACGACAACGAGGCGGCGGTCAATCC
>CAYYHT010000551.1:0-5474 GCA_964471355.1 uncultured Enterobacteriaceae bacterium | reverse complement strand
AGCTGGCAACGCTGTCCCAAGCCATGTCCGAGATGGTGGACGGCCTGCGAGAACGCGACCGCATGCGCGAGGCCTTCGCCCGCTATGTGTCCCCTCGACTGGTCGAGCAGATTCTCTCCGAGCCAAACGCACTAGAGCCTGGGGGGCGGCTTGCCAAGGCCGTCGTCCTGTTCACCGACTTGCGCGGCTTCACCAACCTCACCGAACGCCTGGGCCCGCGAGGGACCACTGAGCTGCTCAACAAGTACTTCAGCCTCATGTTCGAGATCATCGAGACCCACGATGGCTTCGTGGTCGACATGGTCGGAGACGCGATCTTGATCGTGTTCGGGCTGACCGACGAGCTGACCGACGAGCCCCTGGTCGCCGTGCGCTGCGCCATCGAGATGCAGAACGCGATGCACCGCCTCGAGCTGGGCGATGGCATCGATCTCGAGATGGGTGCCGGCAGCCACCTCGGCGACGTGATCGTCGGCAACATCGGCAGCGCCCAGCACATCAAGTACGGCGTGGTGGGCGACCCGGTGAACACCGCCGCCCGCATCGAGTCCCTGACCGTCGGTGGCGAGTTGTTGATCAGCCAGGACCTGCTCGACGCCTGTGGATCAGTGCTGCAGGCCGGCCCGCCGAGGGAGGTTCCGGTCAAGGGCAAGTCCGATCCCCTGTTGGTGCGCTCGGTGGAGGGCATCGGCGGCGAAGACGGAGTGCGAATCCTCGACGCCACGCCTGCGGAATTCACACCCCAGCATCTCGAAGCGACGGCCTACCGACTCATCGGCAAGTCCGTCGACGGCGCTGGGCGCCCAGTGGTGATCACAGGGGTCGAGAGTCGACACCTTCGACTGCAGGACGACCACCCGTGGCAGCGCTTCGACGTGCTGCGAATCGACGTCGAGAACGCAGGGGAGCATCGGCAGTTCTACGGCCAGGTGCGATCGGTGGAGCATGACGGCGACGGCTTCACCTTCGTCCTGCGCTGGACGGGCGCACTGTCTCCAGAGCAGCTGTGCTGACGACCTATACCGAGCACCTGCACTCGATCGGCATCGACCCCACCACGCTGGTGCTCGATGCCGGCGGCACCCTGGTGTCGGACCGGCTGTCCGAGCCGGTCGAGGTCACCGCTGCAACGGGACTGGTGATCGGCGAGACCCTCGGTCAGTCGCAGAGGCCACGAGTCGGGTGGACCTGCTCGACGGCGAGCTTGCCGCGACAGCCCCCAATGATGCCGAGGTGACACGGCTGGGGACCGAGGCTCGCTTCGCCCTCGAACAGGCCCGCACCGCCGGCGCGGCCCCCGCTGTGCTCCGGCCGGTGGCGCAGCGCTTGGTGGCGCGCATGTGTCGGGTGGCGCTGGACCGCGAAGAGGCCGAGGCGGCGGCGAACTGGCTGGAGCTGGTCGCCGACCCCCCGAACGAGCTGGTGGGCGAGGTCGAGGCCCTGCGTCAGGCGCTGGCCGAGCGTGCCGCTGAGCTCGAACGGCTGGCGCGAGACGCGGACGTGCGGCGTGGACAGGGGGCGCGGGCCCGAGCGGCCGCGCTGCTTGCGATTCCGTCGGGCCTGGGTGTCATCACCGCGGCGGTGGCGGACCAGGTGGGTTGGATCGACCACTCATCGGCAAACACGGTCATGCTGGGGCTGGCGACCATCAATGTCTCGGTCATGATGTTCCTGGCGGTTCGGGCGCGGCAGTCGGGTCACGGACGGGCCAGCCAGACGCAGGCGGCACTGTCCGTCCTGGGAGGGGCGGGTGTGTTCGCCGTCGCCCTGGTCTGTTGGGTCGCCGCCATCCCTTTCCCAGCGACCGTGGCGCTCATCCAAGTCACCGCCGGAAGTGGGTCCAGCGTGCTCGCCGTGTACGAGCCCCGAGCATTTGTCGCGGTGGCCGTGCACGCCGTGTTCGCCGCTGCCGCGTTGGCGATTCCGGGTCCCGCTTGGTCGTGGTTGTTCCTGGGTACCTTCGGCGGCTTTGCCGCGCTGGGCTGGGCCTGGTCCTCGCGTCGACGACACAAGCGCGGCTAGCTCACCGACGAACATGGGCTGGAGCCTCGCCGACCTCCCGCTTGAACGCCTTGCTCAACGAGAACGCCGAGCCGTAGCCGACGTCTCCAGCGATCTCCTCAAGCGTCATGGTGGTTCGCTCCAGCATGCCCCTCGCCACCGCGATCCTGCGCTGGGCCAAGAAGCGCATCGGCGTTGTGCCCACCGCAGCCACAAAGTTGCGAGCGAGTGTGGCCCGGGAGGCCCCTGAGGCGCGGGCGAGGGTGTCGAGCGTCCAGGTGCTCGCGTACTCGTTGTGAATCAGCGCCAAGGCTCGGGCGACGACCGGGTCGCGCAGACCGCCAATCCAGCTTTGCCCAGACGTCTCTGCGGACTCGATCCAGTGGCGCAGCATGCACACCAACATGGCGTCGATCAGGCGAGAAACGAGGGCCCGCCCACCCGGGGCGAACGACCTGAACTCGCGGTCGAGCAACTTAATCAGCGCGTCGACCGAGCGGTCCCGGTGCCCTGCGCGCAGCAGCAGTACAGGCGGCAGCCTTGAGAAGACCGGGTGGTTGACGACGTCGATGAGGTACGCCCAGCACAGCATGCAAAGGGGACCCGCTCCTTCCGCCACCGCCAAGCTCTGCACCCGCTCGATGGTGAAGGGCTGGGGGCTGGTGTCCTCGTCGCTTGCGATGACATGGCTTCCGGCGACCAGCGCGACATCCCCCTCGCGCAAGGTCTCGGTTCGGCCCGTCGACAGGCGGACGACCAACTCACCACTCGTGACGGCGTAGAAGGCACAGACATTGGGCTCGTCGATGCCCAGAGCCCACTCGTCCGGGTACCAGCGGCGCGCATAGACGATGCCGCGGTGCGAGTCGGCCAGGATGTCAGCCAGAAGATCGAGCTCTCCGAACTCCTGCATTTCGGGCGCGTTGATACGATTGGACATGTTTATGCGGAGTCCGGTGATGGCTGTCTATGCCCGTAGTTACTAGAATGAAGGAGAACAAGATGCATCGACACCGCCTTGTGAGATGTCGCATCGTATCAGCAGCGAGTGCAAAGGAGCCCCCCGATGTCGAAACACATTCTCATCGCCGTCACGAACACGCCCCAGTGGGGGCAACACGACATCCCCACCGGCCTGTGGTTTGGCGAGCTGACCCACTTTGTTGGAGCCATCGAGAAGGCCGGGCACACGTGGGAGGTGTGCAGCCCCAAGGGTGGCGACATCCCGCTCGATCCCCGCAGCTTGGGTTGGCTGTTCATGAACGCCTCGGACCACGCACTTCGGGCCGACGCGGACTTTATGGAGCGCTTGAAGGGCACGATGGCCTCGGCCGATGTTGATTCCTCGGGCTTTGACGGCATCTTCTATGCGGGGGGCCATGGCACGATGTGGGACTTCCCCGACGACCCGAGTCTGCAGCGACTGGCAGCTGAGATTTACGAGCGGGGAGGTGTGGTGGCGGCGGTCTGTCACGGGGTGGCTGGTCTGTTGAACATCGAGCGCGCCGATGGCACCAAGCTCATCGATGGTGTCACGGTCACCGGCTACAGCGACATGGAGGAGTACGTGGCTGGCGACAAGAAGTTCGTGCCCTACTCGCTGCAGGGGGCGCTGAGCGAGCGCGGCGCGACCTTCAAGCGGTCCTTCCTGCCCTTCAGCCCGCACGTGGTTGTCGAGGGACGGGTCATCACGGGTCAGAACCCGCGCAGTGCGGCACTCGTGGGACAGGCACTGGCGCGGCTGGTGGCGCAGGACCAGGAGGTGGAACATGCTGCATGATTCGCAGCTGGCGAAGGCCCGCACCTTCTACATGAACGGCATCGAAGCGCAGTCCGCCGAGCTCGACGTCGACTTTCTTCGGGGCTGGGAGGACGGCGGCCATCTGTTCCTGCACGCTCACCAGCGGCCGAGCGACGGTGGGCCGAGCCAGGTCACGACGGACTTCTTTGCGACCGATGACGATGGAGGATTTGTGGAGCATGTCCGCGTCACCAGCGCGTTTGAAGGGCCCAATCCATCAGGTCGCACTCAGGTGGATGGGGCCACTGAGATCACAGATCTGGACCGCACCGAGCAGAACAAGGCGATCGTGCGATCCATGATCGAGGATTGCCTGTTTCCGGGGGCCCGCGCCGACCGCATCGAGGACTACTTCGGCGAGGTGTATCTGCAGCACAACCCGAACATCGGCGACGGCCTCGAGATCGTTCGCAAGCTCGCCCAGAGCACCGAGCCCTCCATCACCTACACCGAGATCGTGCACCTGGTCGGCCGCGGCAACTTCGTGGCCTCGCTGTGCAAGGCGAAGTCGAAGACGGCTACATACGCCCAGGTGGACATCATGCGGCTCGAGAACGGCAAGATCGTCGAGCACTGGGACAACTACCAGCGCGTGGCCTAGAGGCTGCCCATGTCGAAACGGGAGCACTCATCGGTCGTGGCGGCGTGGTGCTCGACGCGAAGGCGGCGTAGACTGTCTCCGGCGCTGTTGGCCTCGCAGCTGATGGTGCTCGACGACTCCCGCGACTACACCGTGGTGACCGATGTGGGCCACGGCTACATCGACACCATTCCGCGCACGACGGGCGGGGGCATCCCGCACTGGGCCGAGGAATTCGCCTGGGGCAACGAGCACCAGATGTGGCTCGATAGCCTGTTCATGTGGGGGCTCTTCCTGCTGTCCGAGCACGAGCGCACGGGCGAGCAGGCCCATCTGGACGAGTGGGTCGCCCAGTACCTGCTGTTCAGCGACCTGCTGCGCGACCCCACTGACCAGCTCTACCGACACGCCTGGGACGATGAGGTGCAGGCCGCCATCCCCACCGAGGCCACCTACTGGGCCCGGGGGAACAGCTGGGTGCTGGTGTCCGCGGCCGAGGCCCTCGCCCAGCTGGGGCCGGACCACGCGTCGATGACCGAGGTGCTGCTCTCAACGACGCGAAGACTTCGTCGCGAGAGGCCCACAACAAGATCCTGGTCGACGGCTCAGGTGGCCCCGCGAAGATCCCTGTCTCGCAGACCGGGGACACCGACGCGCGGTTCACAGACTACGAAGAAGGCGATGGCTGGGTCTTTGCGACGGCGACGACCAGCTACGAAGAGCACGACCTCGAGCGCACCATCATCAGCGTGGAGGACCGCTGGTTCGCGGTGATCGACACTGTGGGCGGCAGCTCGGGGGACCACGTATACACCTTCCGACTTTCTGGCTACGCCGGGCATGGCGTGGGCGGGACGTTCGAGCTGCGAGTGGACGGGGCGCGGTGGGAGCGCGCCAATGCAGGGGTCGACGTGTACGTCGGCAGCCCGTCGAGCTCTCTCACTGTCGCCGAACCTCCTTTCGTCGAGAACGAGGTCCCTCACGTGCACCAGCTGGCCCTCGACCGCGAAGTGAACAGCCACGGGGTGATGGATGCCGTCGTGGAGGGCGAGCTGCCGCAGTTCATCACGGTGCTCGCTCCGTACAAGGTAG
>CAYYHT010000550.1:0-5483 GCA_964471355.1 uncultured Enterobacteriaceae bacterium | reverse complement strand
GAGACCTCGCCGGCTTGCACGACCATGTGCCGGCGCGCACCGATGCCAATGCGCATCTGCTGCGAGGTGCCATAGGCGACCACAAAATCATCACTGAGCTGCGCAATGCGCCGGGCGGCGACGCAGCGTGCATCGGAGCGGGCGCAGCGGGTCATGCCAGTCCCGCTCGGACCCAGTCAAACGGGGCCGGCTCGGCAGCGCCTTCGCACAGCGCGTCGATGCGGCCGGGACCCAAGGGCTGGCTGAACTGAGCGTTGCGCATGCGAATGCGAAGGCGGAGCTGGGCCACCGTCAGCGTCTGCAGTCGCTGCCAGTCGGATTCGGACAAGCCCAGCTGATCGAGGCCTGCGATTCCGGACAGCATGTGGTCGAATTCATCCTCGTAGACCTTGGCGCAGACGCTGGCCACGTGCTCGTCGATGCCACCCCGGCCCGCCAGCAATCGGCCTTCACGGTACAGCGTGACGTAGCCCCCTTCGGTGAACCACTGGGCCCGCCTGCCAATGTCGCCATGCTGCTCGCGGTGCGCCGCCCGCAGAGCCCCGAGCGCAGTGTTCTCGACCCAAGGGCCCTCGCGCTGCAGCCGTCCTGGATCCAGACCCGGCTGGCCGTCTGGTGCCAGCTCATCGTAGAGGCCTGCAAACCACTCGTAGTGATTCAGTTCGTCGCGCAGCACATCGACGAGCTCTGATGTCCGGCCGGGATCGGCGGTCTCGTCCGCCGCGAGCACTCGAAGCACCGGTACGTAGCCATCCCAGTACTCTTTGTAGGCTTGGTGCAGGACCCAGGTGCGATCGGTCTGTGCTGTGCGTGTGGCCGACGCGAAGTAGGTGCGAACGACCTCGGCTTCGCCGGCCCAGTAGGGAGCATTCGCGGCAATCAGGCGCACCAGTGACCCGCTTGCCCGAGTCGGGCTCGGCACCGCGAGACCGCCTATACTGCTCGCCGCCATGTCTACCCCCCTGCTCCTGACGCACATTGCCGCACTGGCTCGCCGCATCGCTCCCACTTGCTGCGCCGACACTGGCTGCGGTTGGTATCACGGGGCGTGGCCGCTGTGGCGAATCCTGGACATCGGAAGCACCCCTTGGGCGCATCTTGCCTTCTACCGGGCAAGCATTGATGCCGCCCTGCAGGCCGGATCAGGAGACCGCGTCCTCATTTCCGGAGCCGCTGATCAGGCCATGGTCGCCGTCGTTGTCGACGCGTTTGGGCAGCTTGGACGCACCCCGGACTTGACCCTGGTGGACCGGTGCGAGACCCCCTTGCGGCTGTGCACGGAGTGGGCATCGACGGCTGGTGTCTCACTGAAGACCACACAAGCAGACCTGGCCACCTTTACTGGGGACCGCCCCTTCGACTTGGTCTGTACCCACTCGTTTCTCGGCTACTTCGACCCCGCCGCCCGCGCGCAGCTGATGCATACCTGGCACCGTAACCTGACCGAGAACGGGCGAGTGATCACGGTGAACCGCCTGCGACCGGGCGCACAGGCAGGCTCCATCGGCTTCACGCCAGAACAAAGCGCAGGGTTCCTGAGCCGCACCGAGGCCGGGCTGGCAGCGCTTTCCGCCGTGGCGTCGGCAGCCGAAGTCCGCAAAGCCGCCCAGGAGTGGACATCACGCTTTCAGACCTGGCCTGTGCAGAGCTCTCAAGCGCTCGAGGCCCTGTGTGCGCAGGCGGGATTCACCGCGGCAATTGAGGTGGTGGACGGTGGGGCATCGAGGCCCAAGGGTCCGGGCAGCCCCGGCGGCGCCCGATTCGCGCACTTGGTCGCACAAAAGTAGCTGACAGCGCGGCTGTCCGTCGATGGGGCGCTGTGTCCGGTAGCCCTTTCCATGACGCTGCCGGTCCCAGCCCGCCTGCAGCAACGTGATTCGATGGTCACAGGCCGTGCACTTGAGCCAGTTCGTGTTGCCGTGAAGCTCAGCGATGGAGTCCTCACCAATGCCTGACGCCAGATCCAGTCCATCGACGTTCTGCGAGATGTGCTGATGCCCGCGCCGGTGAACGCGACCACATGGCTGGCGCGTGCAATCCAGTCGGCTGCTGTGGCGATGTCATACTCGAAGGTCATGGATGAATGGACAACCGTGTGTACTCTCCGGTTCGGGAGGTCACACAATGAGTGGCAAAGACGGGGATGACCTGGACGACGAACCCACCATCAAGCAAGAACCAGAGTGGTTTGAGAACTTGAAGAAGGTGGCCAAGACGGCCGCAAAGGACGTCGGACGACTGACACGGAACATCGCCGAAGAAGTCGGTCCGCCCCTGCGCGAGATGGGCAAGGACGTTCAACCCCATGTTGCCCAAGCTGGCGAGGACCTGAGCAAGGCCGCAGAAGCGGCGGCGGTGGGGCTCGGCAAGGTCATCGATGGCATCGCAGAGGGCGTGCGAGAGGGGCTGAATGAGGCCCGCGACGAGGCAGATGCCGAGGGGGCTGAGGCCGCCTCGACAGAAGATGTGGACGACGCCGCGACCGACGTCGGCGGAGAGCCCATGGCTGACGACGCCGAAGAAGCCGAAGAAGTGAAGCGAGACCTCTAGCAGGCCAACTTCCACGCAATCACCGAGACCGGGACCCGAGTCGTCCGGAGCAGCGGCCGCCTTGGCCGTTGAAAGACTCGCTTCGCTCGCCTTCAGCGCCCTGCTAGGTGTACTCAACGCGGATACGCTTTGTAGAGCGTGTTCGCGACGATGCGACTCCTTTCGCCATACGGTGAGACCACCAAACCGGAGGTCTCCATGTTTGCCGTTCTCGCCGCCCTGATGACTAGCCCCGCACACGCTTGCGGCGGCTTCTTCTGCAACAACGTCGAACCGGTCGTTCAGAGCGGTGAACGCATCCTCTTTCACGTAGGTGAGGGACAGGTCACCACGTACATCGAGGTGCAGTACGAGGGCCAGCCCGAGAGCTTCGCCTGGGTCATTCCGGTTCCGAAAGGCGTCAACGTCGACACCGACATTGGCGTCAGCCCGCCGGGACTCTTCGACCAGCTCGAGGGACTGACCGCCCCCCGGTTCGAGGTGCCACAGCCGTCGACAGCGGACACCGGCAGCAGCGCCGACGTGAGCTCGTCCCGGTACATGGGCAGCAGTGGCTGCGGCATGGGCAACCGGAGCAGCGTCTACTACCACGACGGCTACTGGGACACCGCGGCCTGGATCGAAGACATGACGAGCGGCGTCGAAGTGCTTGGTGAGGCGGTTGTAGGGCCGTACGACATCGAGTTGATCGCCACCGAGAACTCCGACAACCTGTTGTTCTGGCTGCAGGTCAATGGCTACCAAATCCCGTTCTCGGCGGTCGACATCATCGAGCAATACGTCGCTGCCGACCTAGACTTCGTCGGCGTGAAGCTCGCTCCTGATGTTCCGGAAGGTCCGGTCGACACCCTGGAGATCACCTTCGCTGCCGATGGTCCGACGGTGCCGCTGCTGCTGACAAGCGTTGCGGCCGTCGAGAACATGGAGGTCACAGCCTATGTACTCTCGGACGAGCGCTACGCACCGGCCAACTACACCGACCTGCAGTTCGACTACGACCAGGTGCTGTGGAACGACCCCGAGGCGCTGAGCACGGACTACGACGTGCGCTTGGCCAGCGCTGCGAATGCCGCCGGCGGCATAGCCTGGAACACCGAATACGCCCGACCCGTCGACCACTTGCTGTCCAACAACGGCGCCATGAGCGAAGACCTCGCCATCGTGCTCGAACAAGGCGCCTACCTCACACGCTTTCACACGTTCATCTCGCCTGACGAGATGACCCGGGATCCAGCCTGGATCCCCGCTCCCCAGCTGGATGATGTCGACCACATTCACTTCATTGCCCCGCCCGTTGTCGAGGGTCGGCGGACTCCAGCTGGTGGAGCGGCTTGGCTGCTCTTGCCGTTGCTCGGCTTCGGGTTGCGGCGCCGCGACTGATTGGGGGCCTGTTGCTGCTGCCTCTGTGGCAAGCTGCACCGATGTTCCTGCTCATGACGGCACTGCTCGCGTGCGGCTCCGACCCGGTCCCCGAGGCCGTGGACGAGCCAACGCAACCCGCCGAGGCGGCACCGGCAATCCCCGAGCCCGCGGCACCTGCACCTGCTGGCTCGATTGGCGGCGAGCCCATCCTGCCCGACGTCGTCGTCATTGGCGGCATCAGCGCGAAGTCGGTCTCTGACACCATCGATGCCGGCATGACAGGCATCGCGCCTTGCTACACCGGCCAGCTCGCCGCGAACGCCGACCTCGCTGGCAAGGTCCTGGTGCGCTTCATCATCACCGGCGACGGCACGGTGTCCCGGTCACGCATCAAGTCCACCAGCCTGCGCCACGAACCGACCGAGACCTGCGTAAACGACGCCGTCACCAAGCTGGTCTTCCCCAAGCTGCAGTCCGGCAAGACCGCCATCGTCGTCTACCCCTTCGTCTTTCCGAGCTGACGATGGTCGTTTGCGAACGCTGCTCGCGACACCTGCGCACTGACGAGCCGTCGTGTCCATTCTGCAACCGGCGCCGACTGCCGAGCCGTCTCGGTGCACTCGGAGCCGTGATCACGACTGTCGTATTGGCAGCCTGCTACGGAACCGTTGCCACCCCACCAATCGACGCAGATGGAGATGGAGTACCAGAGCAGTTCGACTGCGATGACACCAAAGCAGCGGTCTCGCCAAAGGGTCGCGAGGTCTGCAGCGACAAGCTCGACAACGACTGCAACGGTCTGGTCGACGCCGCCGACCCGGCCTGCAAGCCCCCCACGGCCTCACCCGCACCCGAGCCGCGCGCAGACGACAGCATCAAAGACAAGCCCGAGGGCGAGGGCAAGCCCGCCGCCCCATGAGCGCTACCAGTTGACGTTGACCGGATAGGTCACGAGCATGCCGCCCTGACGCTGGTGCGCGGGGAAATCCGCCTTGGCGATCACATCAGAGACGCAGCTGACGTAGGACTCGGGTGCTCCGCCGGTGTCAATGGCCTCGATCTCGCTGACCAGGCCGTCGCAGCCGACCATCAGGTCGAAGGTCAGATGCACACTGCTAAAGCCGCTGGGCTGGCCGCAGTACAGCGCCGCCGAAATCACCGTACCCAGGGACTGTTTGACCTCGTCGTAGCTCAACACCTGCTCGACGGCGATGGAGTGGTCCCCCTCGGGTTCGGCGTCAAAGGGGATGCAGGGCTCGGGTTGCGGCGTCGGCACACGATCGGCTGGCGCCGCAAGAGCAGCAGTCCCGAGCAGTAGTGGCAGCAGACGCACCATCATCGACCTCACCCTACCCAAGAACGGCGACAAGGAAAAGAAAGGGGCGATCCGAGGACCGCCCCATTGCTTCAGAAGAACACGACTATGCGTCGTCTTCGTCCGCGGCCTTCTCGGCGATCATCGCCTCGGTGGTGAGCAGCAGCCCAGCCACAGAGCCCGCGTTCTGCAGTGCGGCGCGAACCACCTTGCGCGGGTCGATGATGCCCATGTCGACCAGGTCGCCATACTCGCC
>CAYYHT010000549.1:0-5493 GCA_964471355.1 uncultured Enterobacteriaceae bacterium | reverse complement strand
CCCGTCCATCGCGCCGGTCGCATCGACGAGATTCTGATCCCCCCGGACAACGACCGCTTTCAGACCCTGTTTGTGCGCGGCATGTTCACGTACCGGGCCGTCACTCAGCCCTGCCGCAACGTGCCCATTCTGCGTCGCGTGCTCGGCGGCATCTTGGGCACGAGTGAGAGTGTGCCCGGCTCCTTCCGCTACAAGGGCATCGCCAACGGCTTCGACAGCCTGCCCACCGAGTTCCTCTTCACAGCACCGCGCACCGCCATCCGCGACACGCTGGAGCTGATCTTCGAGAGCGAGCAGCAACAAGACGTCGGGGTGACCTTCCTCGAGACCGGTCCGTACAGCGCGTTTTGCCTGATTGCGATGCCAAAGGGCCAGTTCGGCGACGAGCTTCGCCGCGAGCTTGAGCGCGACATCGTCCAGACCCTGTCGGCGACCTATAGCGACCATGGCGTGTTCGTCGGTCGCTACGACACAGTGCTGTTGCACTTCTATCTGACCGGCGTCGACTTTCCCGGCGCCGAGGAGATGGGACGGCTGCAGGTACGCATCCGCGAGATGGCCACCCCGTGGATCTCTCGCCTGTGGCGCGCGCTGAACGAGCAGCATGGCGAACAACGCGCCGACGAACTGTCCGAGGTCTATGGACTCGCGTTCCCGGACAGCATGACGCGTTCGACCTCTGCCCGACGGGCCGTGGCGGACATCGAGATGCTCGAAGGGGTCTCGGCCCACCGCCAGCTCGCGACCGACCTGTTCGAGGACGAAAGCGGCCAGCTGGTGTTGCGCCTCTACCAGGCCGCCAACGTCTATTTGTCCGACATTCTGCCGGTGTTGGACAACTTCGGCTTGGTGGTCCGCGACAGCTATGGGACGACCGTCGATGCCCGTGGCGGACAGCTGTTCATCGATACCTTCCATGTGATCGGGGCCACCGGGGTCAAGCGCGCGGACTTCTTGAGCAGTGCCACACACTTGACTGCGGCGCTCGAGGCGGTGTTTGCGGGCCTGGTGACCGATGACGGGACCAACCGACTGGTCCTGGCCGCAGGGCTGACTTGGCAAGAAGTCGAGGTCATTCGCTCCTACGTCAAGTACTGCCGGCAGCTCAAGATCAACGTCAGCCACACCCGCATGCGCGAGCTGTTGCTGATTCGGCCCGACCTTTGCCAGCAGCTGATCGAGCTGTGGAAGGTTCGCTTCGACCCGGACCTCGAGGAGGACCGCGACGAGGCCATCGCCCGGGTGTCCAACAAGCTGGTGGACCAGGTCCGCCTCATCCAGGCGCACGACGAGGATCTGCTGTTCTCGACGCTGACCCAGCTGGTGATGGGCACTGTGCGCACCAACTACTACCGGAACGACACCAAGCTGCAGTACCTGTCTTTCAAGGTGGATTGCAGTCAGATCGATGCAATGGGTTCGCGGCGTCCGCTGTATGAAATCTTCATGCACAACAAGGACGTCGAGGGTGTCCACATTCGCTTTGGCATGGTGGCTCGCGGCGGATTGCGCTGGAGTGACCGAGATGACTACCGCACCGAGGTGATGGGCCTCGCGACGACCCAGGTGGTCAAGAACGTGGTCATCGTGCCCGTGGGAGCCAAGGGCGGCTTCATGCTCAAGGATGCCAGCCGCGATCCGGCCATGCGTCGCATGGAGGCCGATCGCCACTATCAGACCTTCATTCGAGGTCTGCTGGATCTCACCGACAATGCAGTGGGGGGCAAGATCGTGCCGCCGCCGCGTGTGGTGCGGCACGACGGCGATGACCCCTACTTGGTCGTCGCAGCGGACAAGGGCACAGCCCACCTGTCGGATACCGCCAACAAGCTGTCGATCGAGTACGGATTCTGGCTCGGCGATGCATTCGCTTCGGGTGGCTCGAATGGCTACGACCATAAGGGAGTGGCCATCACGGCTCGGGGCGCCTGGGTGCTGGCCCGACGGCACTTCGCTGAGATGCAGATGAACCCCTACGAGCAGGAGTTCACCGTTGCCGGAATCGGCGACATGGGCGGAGACGTCTTTGGCAACGGCCTGTGCGAGACCCCGCATGCCCGCCTGCTCGCGGCGTTCAATCACATCCACGTCTTCCTCGACCCGAACCCCGACACATCAGCGGCCTGCGCCGAACGCCGGCGACTGTTCAAGCTGGGCCGTGGAGGGGGCTGGAATGCCTACAACACCGAGCTCATCTCGGAGGGCGGCGGCGTCTTTGATCGCCGCAACAAGTCCATTCCGCTGTCCCCCCAGGTGCAGGAACTGCTTGGCATTGATGCCGAAAAGGCGGCTCCAGAAGTGGTCATTCGCCGCATCCTCCAGATGGAAGTTGACCTGCTTTGGAACGGAGGCATCGGGACCTATGTCAAGGCCACCGCCGAGAGCGACGCCGATGCCGACGACCGAAGCAATGACGCACTCCGGGTCAGCGCCAGCGAGCTTCGCTGCAAGGTGATCGGTGAGGGCGGCAACTTGGGCATGACCCAAAAGGCGCGCATCGAGGCGGCTCTGCTGGGCGTGCGCCTGAACACCGACTTCATCGACAACAGCGCCGGCGTCGACATGTCGGACCACGAGGTCAATCTCAAGATTTTGCTGGACCGCGTGGTCGAGAAGGGCTCGCTGAGTGTCGAGGCGCGCAACACGCTGCTGGAGGAGATGACCGACGAGGTCGCCGAACTGGTGCTGGCGAACAACGACACCCAGGGCAGGCAGCTGTCTCGGGACCGTCAGCGGTCCATTCGCAATGTGTTCGAGTTTGGGCGCACCATCGACTTCATCTGCAAACAGAACGGGGTCCATCGCAAGCAGCTGTTCTTGCCGGGCCACCTCGAGCTTGCAGAGCGTGCCGAGCGCGGTGAGGGGCTCACTCGCCCCGAGCTGGCTGTCATGTCCAGCTGGATGAAGATGTATGTCTTTGGCGAGCTGCTCAAGGGCAAGCCCTCACGCATTCCGGGCTACCGCGACCTGCTAGACGGCTACTTCCCCAAGCGGGTCCAGAAGGACTACTCGGCGTCGATTCACAGCCACATGCTGAAGAACGAGATCGCCATGACCATGGCGACCACGCGCGTCATCGCCGACGCGGGAGTCACCTTCTATCCCCTGGCCATCGAGACCACGGGCCGAGCCGTCCCGGCGATCACCAACGCCTACCTCAAGGCCCAGGTCTTGGCAGGTGCAGCCACCGTCCGCACCACGCTCGAAGAGCTGCGGGCGACGGTCTCACTGGACACGCTGAACCGCTGCTGGGTCCAGGTCGATGACGGGGCTCGAGGGGTCGCCATGCACTGGCTGTCATCACGGGGCAGCATTCCGAAGGATGACGAATTCGCCAGCATGGTCAAATCCGTCGACCGCGTCTTCGAACTGCAGGCGTCTGCCGTCTCGGCGCGCGACCGCAACCTGGTGGGCGAGTTGACCGCAAAGGACATCCCTGAGTCCGTGGCCTTGCATGTGGCCAAGGCGCAGTACCTCAACACGGCGCTGATGATTCACACCGAGGCCAAGAAGCAGGGGGCCACTCTGGAGCAGGTTGCTGTGCGGCACTTGGCCGTCGCACGCGCCAGCCGCATGCAGGACATCCTCGACGACCTGGCCACACGCCCAGCCGAGGGGTTCTGGGAGCCCATCGCGATGCAGCTGCTGCGTCAGCGCTACACGCAACTGCTCAGGCAGATGGTCGCCAGGACTCCGGTGAACGGGCATGGAGACTCGGTTGATATGCTTACTCCCGCGCTCGAAGAGGGTGTGCTGAAGGGAGTTCGCGCAGTCATGGACGAGTTCTTGGAGCATGAGCCGCACCCCGCCATGTCGACCCTGTTGGTGCTCGAAGAGCGGCTCGCGGGCACCATTCGCCGGCTTGGCAAGTAGTGGCTGTTTGGTACCTCGTGCGCCACGGCGAGTCCGTTGCAAATGCCGACGATTGGCTTGCGGGGCACGTCGACGCCAAGATGACCAGCAAGGGGCACCGGCAGGCCCACAAGCTCTCGAAGGAGCTCAAGAACGCGCCCTTTGAGCGAGCGGTGACCTCGTCCCTTCGGCGTGCGAGCGAGACGGCACGCATGCTCATGGCGGGCCGGAAGATGCCGCTCGAAGAGACCGAGGCGCTGTGGGAGCGCAACATGGGTGCATGGGCGCGCAAGCGACGATCCCGGCTCAAGCAGACCGCCGAATGGCGCTCCCAGATTCTGTCGTGGGGTGGAAAGCCGCCGGGCGGCGAGAGCCAGCTGGACATTGCCCGACGCTCGCTCACATGGCTGGCCGACACCGACACAGACGTCGATACGTTGCTGGTGGCTCATGGCGGCGTGCTGCGCATCTTGTTGGGGCTGCTCGAGGGCAAGCCTCCGGGGGCGGTCGGCAACCGCAGCGTCGGCAACTGTGAGTGTGTTCGCGCCCAGCTTGACCCCGGCACATGGGCCAGGCTGCTCGCGACCATCTGATGAGGAACGGCTCATGACAAAGCGCACTGAGGTCCACCCGACCGAGACCCACTGCGAGATGACCTGGATTGTGATGCCTAGCCAGGCCAACTCCCTTGGCACGGTGTTCGGTGGGCAAATCATGAGCTGGATCGACGTCTGTGCGGCAGTGGCTTGTCAGCGCTTCGCTCGTGCCACCGTGGTCACCGCATCGATGGACAATCTCATCTTTCGCGCGCCGGTTCGGCAGGGCCAAGTGGTCGTGCTGCGGGCCGCAGTCAACTGCGCCTGGAATTCGTCGATGGAGGTCGGGGTGCGTGTCGAGAGCGAGGACCCGCACACCGGAGACCGCTTCCATACCTCGACGGCCTACCTGACCTTCGTGGCGCTGGACAAGAAGGGCCGCAAGGCCAAGGTGCCCACTTTGGTACCCGAGACACCTGCCGAAGAGCGTCGCATGGCCGATGCACAGCGCCGACGCGCACGACGTCTGCAAGCCCGCGATGAAGACCGAGCGGCGCGGAACCCCTCGTGATTCTGTGGTTGGCGAGCGGATCACCTCGTCGCAAGGCGCTGCTCGAAGCGGCCGGCTACGGGCTTGAGGTGCAGCCTTCGGACATCGACGAGGCCCGGCGTGCCGATGAGGAACCGGTGGAGTACGCGGGTCGTTTGGCGCGCGAGAAGGCTGCAGTGGCTCCAGCAGGACGGCTCACGGTCGCGGCCGACACCGTTGTGCACTTCGAGGGCCGCGTGTTCGATAAGCCGGAGTCTCGCGAGGGAGCGGTGGCCCATCTGATGACACTGTCTGGACGCTGGCATTCGGTGACCACCGGTACGTGTGTCCGACTTGGCGATCGAGAGCGCTCCTTCACCGTCACGACCCAAGTCCGATTTCGCGAGCTGACCCTCGCTGAAGTTCGTGCGTACGTCGCAACCGGCGAGGCCGATGACAAGGCCGGCGCCTATGGCATTCAAGGTACCGGCGGAGCGCTGGTGGCCGAGGTGCGGGGCTCCTGGAACAACGTCGTTGGGCTGCCTCTGGAACAGACGATCGACGCGCTGCGCGAGT
>CAYYHT010000548.1:0-5505 GCA_964471355.1 uncultured Enterobacteriaceae bacterium | reverse complement strand
CGGGCCCAGTGGTCTTCGAAGTCAGGGGTGGACGGAATCGAGCCGCGTCGGGGAGTGTCGGGCGGGCTGCCCATGGGGTGCTTCATGGCGCCGCTGCGCCCTTCGGGGCCAGAGCCAGATGCCTCTTCGCTCCAGCCCACGGGCCGACCCTCGCGATCGCGCATCCACCCGCGGTCCCAAAAGCCGATGTGTTCGCCCGTGTAGCTGAACATGTGTCGGCCCCAGACCCAGCCGGCGTGGTGGGCGGTGCGAGCGATCTGGATGTGTTTGCCGTCGTGCACCACGGCAAACAGGGTGCCGTCGGCATCATAGAAATTGGTCACGAGTCAGCCTCAGTTGTTGGGCTGCAAAGTCTAGACTCCGCGCCGGACGAAAGCGAGCGTGGTACGTACTCTTCCAATGCTATTGCTTGCCATCCACTCCGCCTTGGCTCAGCAGCCAGCGGTCACCGTGATTCAGTTCAAAGATGGGCTTGAGGCCGCGTTGGCTCCGTCCGCCGATAAGGGTGTGGTGTCGGTCAGCGTGGTGGTCGGCGTGGGCAGTCGGGACGGACCGGAGCAGTTGGCCCACATGGTCGAGCACCTTTGGTTCTACACCCGTGACGATAGCGGGGTTCTGTGCTCGGATCAGCTCGATGCGTGGGGGTGCGATTGGAACGCTTCGACCTGGGGTGACCGCACCGACTACCGCATTTCGTGCCCATCGTCTGCCACGAGTGACCTTCTGACTCTCATTGAGCGGTCACCACTCACAAACGTCGAGCCAGCCGACCTCGAACGAGAGCGAGAGGTGGTGATCGCTGAGTTTGTGTTGAGGCGAGACGACTCGTTCCGGGTTGCCTTTGATGCGTTGCAAGGCAAGCGTGCCGGTCGCGTCGTTGACGAGCAGCCCGATGCGGACCTGGACGCACAGAACATCAGGGGCCTCAAGCTAGAACAGGCTTCTGCACTGGTCGCACGCAGCTACACCCCCTCGAATACGCACTACGCAATTGCTGGCCACTTTGACGTCCGTGAAGTGACCAGGCAGCTCGCCGCTTCGCATGGCGATTTCCAGCGGCTGGTTGCGCCTAAGCCACCGCCTCTGGCCACGGTCGAACGCGAGCAGGGGCGACCTCTGCTGGAAGTCTGGGGGCCGGTGGAACACCCGGCGCTCGTCGCCTCTTGGACTGTCCCTACGAGCGCAACGCTGGGGCAGAGCTGGACCGTCCTTCCTGGCACGTATTACGACGCGTTGGCCGATGCGCTCTGGCCCGACAGCAGCATTCGCAGACTTGGATGCGCTCTGATTCCTGGGCGTGCCGAGAGCGAATTCATGTGTCTGATCGAGGCCTACGAAGTCACCGACCTCGCGGGGTACGGTCGCAAGCTCATCACCCAGGCACAGGGCATGGCGCCGCTCGGCGGTCGAATGCAGGTCGCCAGAGAGGCACGCGGTCTGGTGTCGAGACGAACGGCCGAGGCATGGGGTTCGTTCGAGGATCTGTCGATCGACCACGACGGAAGGAGCGCCACCTTGGCCCACCATCTGTTCGACACCGGGACCGCCACTGCGTACAGCGTTCTCGGTGATGATGCTCCCGAGCCGGTCGCCAAGGCCATCATCGATGCTGGCCGGATCTGGCTCCAACCGGAACAGGCGCAGCTTGTGCTCGTGCGACCCCAGACGACGAAGAGCCCGGTTGAACTAGGCGCTTCAGGTCACGACAAGAGGGTGAAGGCGGAAGCGGGGCCGCGGCCATCTTGGACCGGTGTCGATCCCGCCAGTGTCAGCACGACAACGCTCGCCAATGGCGTCGAGGTCGTCATCATCCCGCAATCTGGCGCTCGCATCACCGAGATCACGGGCTGGGTCTACGGTGGAAGGGCCACACTGCCTTTCGGAAAGACCGTGTACGGTGAGGCTTGGTCACGTCCGCCGCCGTACCGTCAGGGGCCGCGGTACACCAAGGCCTTGAAGGCGACAGGCGTCAGGCACTGGATGCGCTGGCACGCTGACGACGAAGAGCAACTCTTCGATAGGATGCGTGGCGCCCTCTCGAAGCGGTACACCGGCGAGCACGACAACTACCGCTGGATTCGAATGCACCAGGCTCGGCAGGAGAGCCTGTGGGAAGACTCGAACTATTGGGCGACCAAGTTCGCTCGGGAGCGGGTGAACCCCCTGCACGTGCTGGCCCAGCCTGTAGGCTGGAACATCTACGAGGCGATGGAAGGGCTTGATGTCTACTCGGTCGGCACGTACCTCAGCACCGCCTACCAGCCCGAGAACGTTGTTCTTGTGATCACCAGCCCCAATCCCTCAGACGAGGTCTTGGCGCGGGTCGAACGGGCCTTTGCGGGCTGGATGGGCCCGGCCCCCAAATACCGCGGTCGATGGCCCGCCCCGGATTCGCCGAATGCCGCCCGCCCAGCGGGTGTGTTTGTCTTCGGCGACTCAGATAAGTCTCGTCTGCAGTTGGCCATGCGCTGCCCGCTCGCACCGTCGACGCCCCAAAACCACGCGGCGCAGGAATTGCTCGGCGAGCTCGCTTCCGCAGCTATCCGCACGCACATGCGCGAAGAACAAGGGGCGAGCTACGCGCCAGCGGCAGGCTCAACCAGCTATCTCGGTGGCTCCTCGGAGTTGTGGGCATCCGGAGACGTGGCTCCGGGGGCGCTTGCGGCAAGCGTGGGGGGATTGATCGACTGGGGCGTGCGCATGCACCGAGATGGCCCAGAACCGGCAGTCCTGTCCGAGCTGATCGACAGGCAGTTCAGGCGCTCTGCCTACAGCGTCCACAATGGTTCGAGGACCGACGACGAGTTTCTGCGCGCCGTGGCGCACCGCTGGCCGGCCGAATGGGCAGCGAACCGAGGCGAGCGTCTGGCGGCCGTGGATGCCAAAGCAATACGGTCCGCCCTTGGCTCCTGCGCTGAGCACATGGTCGTCACTGTGACCGGGCCGGAGGACGAGATCGTCTCCGCTCTGGATCAAGCCGGAATAGAGCATCGCGTGCTTGATTGGAAGAAGGCAGCGAGAGAGGAGCGCGCGGCAGCACGGCACACGCCACGGTGAGCCAGTGGCCTCCGTCGAGGCCCCGCTATTCCCCGTACTCGCAGACGTACTTCCACTGGAAGTCGCAGGGCTGGTCGTTCCAACCGGTGGCCGGTTCGAAGCGGTTCAGCTCGACACAGGCCTCGTTGCCCAGCAGGTTGTTTGGCTCGGTGGGGCCCCAGTTGTTGTGAGCGAACGGAGTGCCGTCCTCCCACGCCCAGGTGTTGGGCACATCGATGTCGTTGAGGCCCATCCACCAATAGCCAAAGGCGTAGCTGTTGATCGCTGCGTTTACCCACACATCCTCGGCAGGGTCGTTGATGGTGAGGAGGTGGTAGTTGGTCGCGGCACACGCGTCTGCGGCATCCCACCAGGTCTGCAGGCTCGGGCAGAACTGGTAGGGGCGACCGTCGTAGATCTGCACGGGGCACGGACAGACGCCACCGTCGTCCGGGGAGCCGGAGCAGTTGTCGTCCAGGCCGTTGCAAGCCTCTGCAGCGCTGGGATTGATGCTGGCGACCGCATCGTCGCAGTCATCGCAGAGCACGTGCGAGTCGCTGTCGTTGTTGGTGAGTTCGTCGGCCGGCAAGCTGCCATCGCAGTCATCGTCGACCTCGTTGCAGACCTCGGTGGCCGCGGGATGAATCAGCTCGTCGGTGTCGTCGCAGTCCTCGTCGTTGGCCACGAATCCCGTGGGCTTGGTGCATGCGGCGGTGCTGTTGCTGATGTCGCCGTAGCTGTCCCCATCTGCATCTCGGTACCAGGTGGTCTCGGCTCCGTCGTCGGCGATGCCGTTGCAGTCATTGTCGGCGCCGTTGCACAGCTCAGTCGCACCTGGGTAGGCGTCGTCGTCGTCATCGTCGCAGTCGGTGTTGTCGGCAGTGTGGTCGGCAGGAGGCGTGCAGGTCACCGTCTCGGCGCCTGGGTCGCCAAAGCCGTCGCCGTCGGCATCGACGTACCAGGACTGCGGGTCGGTCGCGCCGTCGTCGACGGCTCCATCGCAGTCATCATCGAGGCCGTCGCAGGTCTCGGTGGCACCTGGGTAGACATCGGCATTGTCGTCGTCGCAGTCCGCTCCGCCGAATGCCGGGTCGAGGAAGCCGTCGCCATCCTTGTCGGCGGACAGCACCTCGAAGTGGACCGTGCCCGTGCCCTCTGATCCGGCGCTGTCGATGACCGTGACGCTGATGGACCGGTCTCCAGCGGGAATGCCCGCGATGCTAAAGCGCGCTTCGCCGGCGCTGTTGGGGTGGTCGGGGGCATCGGTGGAGCCCGTCGCATCGTCGCCCCAGACCAAGGTGAGCGCGGACAGGTCGGCCTCGTCCTCATCGCCGAAGCGGGCGTCGATCTCGATGGGAAGCTCGGACACGTGCAGGCCGCTGCCGGGGCCGAAGAAGGTCACGGTGGGGGGGGCGTTTTCGACGGTTGTGAATGCCGTGCTGTCCTCGGCGGTGGCCCCGTCGGCGTCGATTGCGGTGAGAGTGAGGCTGTGTTCGCCGGCGGGCAGGCCGCCGCTCACTAGCCAGCTGACCTGCTCACCGTCGATCTCGGTGGGATCGCCGAAGTCGAAGCCCGTGCCGTCGCTCCACACGAGCGCGAGGTCCGCGGTCTCGGTTTCGAGGTCGAAGGCGCGCGCCTGCAGAGTCAGGTCCTGACCCGCAATGAGGGTCGCGTTCTGGACGGGAGCGGTGATGGTGACCCCGGGGTCCGAGTTGAAGACAAGGGTCTCGGGCCCGTTGCAGGCCCCCAGCAGTGCCAGCACCAGCAGGTGTCGATTCACGGCTCCAGCTCGCAGATGTAGTGCTGGGGGTTTGCGCAGTCAGTGTCGTTCCACTTGCCGTTCATGAAGCGGTTCAGCTCGAGGCAGTGCTCTCCGCCAAAGGCGTTGTCCGGCTGCAGGTCCTCCCAGTTCGAGTGGATCCACGCTGTGCCGTCAGACCAGCCCCAGCTGCCCTCGACCAGCTCGTCGGCGGCACCGAGCCAGTAGGTGTCGGGAAAGCTGCTGTTCACAACTGAGTGCAGCCAGGCGTCCTCGCTGCTGTCCTGGACTGTGACCAGATCGTAGCCCTTGGAGCTGCAGTCGGCGAGGGCGGCGTGCCAGGTCCGCGGGGCGGAGCAGAACAGGTAGGTATTGCCGCTCAGGGATTCGGTCGTGCACCCGGTGCAGGCGCCATCGTCGATGACGCCATCGCAGTCATCGTCGACGGCATTGCAGGCCTCGGAGGCGCCGGGATGAACGGTCGACACACCGTCGTCGCAGTCCTCGCACAGCAGGGCTGTGTCGCCGTCGGCATTGGTGGACTCGTCCGTCGGCAGGGTGCCGTCGCAGTCGTTGTCGATGCCATCACAGCTCTCGCTGTTCCCGGGAAACGCCGTGGGGTCGCCGTCGTCGCAGTCGTCGCAATCCACCCAGGTGTCCCCGTCGGCGTCGTCCGTCTCGTCTGCGGGTACCGCTCCATCGCAGTCGTT
>CAYYHT010000547.1:0-5525 GCA_964471355.1 uncultured Enterobacteriaceae bacterium | reverse complement strand
CGAGCTTTCGCACGGGACTTGGAAGCAACGAGCGGCCTGACGGCTGACGAAGCGTGGTCCACCGCCGCCTTCCATGGCTCGGGCATCACAGGGAAGCAGGTGTTTACCGGGCGCAACATCGATGTCGTGCCGACCATGTTGTGGATGTTGGACGTCGACTACGACGAACTCGAAAAGGACGGCCGCGTGGTGCCTGAGATTCGACAGATGCTTGCCGACCGGGTCAAGCAGCCCGAAGTCGCGCCTCAAGCCCATGAGTGATGCGTCAAGCCGGGGGCGTTGGCTAGCCTTCGCCGCCTTGCCCGTTCTGGCTGCGGTTGGCCTGTACATGGTCGGGCCGCGTCCGGCGCCTGCGACGTTGCCCGCCGAAGCCCCGGACGCAGGCCACGACTTGGTGGCGCTCGAGGCCCGCATCAATGCCTCAGAGGGGGCCTTCCCCAACATCAAGCCCGACAACCACGCTCGCATCATTTGGGCCGATGCCAGCTCCAAGACCCGCACCGATTGCAGCGTGGTGTACTTGCACGGCTTCAGCGCCAGCCAGGGCGAGGGCGAGCCCATGCACCGCGAGTTCGCCCAGCGCTACGGCTGCAACCTGTTCCTTGCTCGTCTCGATGGGCACGGGCTCGATACGCCAATGCCGCTGATCGACATCACCGCGGACAGCCTCATCGCGAGTGCGGTGGACGCCATTGGCATCGGCCAGTCGCTGGGTGAGCACGTCTACATCATGGCGACATCGACCGGGGGCACACTCGCTTTGCCGCTGGTCGCCAAGCACGGCGGGGTCGACGGACTGATTCTGTACTCCCCCAACATCCGCGTCTCGCACCCGCTGATGTTCCTCGCGTCCAAACCTTGGGGCCTTCGAATTGGTCGCATGGCCGCTGGCGGCAAGTTCGTGGACTCGGCCCCCAAGACCGAGGAAGTCGCCCAGTACTGGCAGAGCAACTACCGGGTCGAGGCGCTGGTCGCCGTGCAGAACCTGGTCGCGTCCACCATGAAGAAAGAGACCTTCAAGCAGGTCGACATCCCGGTGTTCGTGGGCGCCTACTACCAGGACAAGGAAAACCAGGACAACACCGTGTCGGTCAAGGCCATGCGCAAGATGTTCGGTCACCTCGCGACGGCTGACGAAAACAAGCGGCTGATCGAGTTTGCCGAGGTGGGCGCGCACCCCTTGGCCTCGAAGTACACCTCTGAAGACCTCGCCTCGGTGCGCGACGAGACCTTCTTGTTCGCCGAAGAAGTGCTGGGGCTCAAGCCAGTCACTCCGGTCGTGCTGCCCTAGCGAGTCGTTCGGGATCCGGGCAGCGGTGCCGAAATATGGAGGTGCAGGGCGCTGAAAGGCCAGCGGAGCGAGTTTTTCAACGGACTGCTAAGGCTACGGGTAGTTGTTCATGATGACGTCCCACTCGGACGTGCAGGGAAAGCTCACGCCCAAATAGGTCGCGGCGATGCCGCAGTCCGCTCCCACACAGGAGACCGTGGTGCGCCCAAAGGCCTGGGCTGTGTTGACCATGGTCCAGGTGCTGTCGAAGGCGTAGAACTCGCCCTCGAGCTCGACGCGGGTCTCGACTGCTGCGGCCATTCCGGCCGGTCCACCGGCAAGCGGCGTCACCGTGTCGGGGCAAGTGAACACGCCGTTGTCTTGGTACGAGCAAGGGTGCGGGTTGAGCAACAGGTCTGCTTGCAGCGTGAAGGTCTTGGTGGTCGTGTTCAGGTCTGACAGTTCAAATCCCTGACCGAAGTCGTTCGTCATCTCCGAATAGCCGCATTCGTTGAGCGTACCGACGTTGCGGTAGGTGAACAGGAACCAGCCTTCATTGGGGGCTGTCGAGCCGAAGAACTGCCCCGTATGTGCGTCCAGCGCGTCCGTGTCGGTGTCGGTGTCCGTGTCGGTGTCGGTGTCCGTGTCGGTGTCCGTGTCCGTGTCCGTGTCCGTGTCGGTATCGGTATCGGTGTCCGTCTCCACGTCGGGATCCTCGCCGCCGTCACAGGCGAGCATGGGAATGAAGAGCGTGAAGGCCAGGATCAATGTGCGCATAGGAACTCCAGTAGGAATGCTCAATAGCTAGAATTGCCGAGCACGCACCCCTCACAGATCTCACGCCGGGTCATCTTGGCGTTGCCCTGCTAGTCTTGGCTCGGATGATGATTCTCTCTGCAATCTGGGCCTGCACGGTGGGCGGACCGGCTGACGGCGTGCGAATCAACGAGCTGCAGTCATCGAATCACACCACAGTGCTGGACGAGGACGGTGAGCCGTCTGACTGGGTCGAGCTGCACAATCCAGGCGCTCACGACGTCATGCTGACCGGCTGGGGGCTGTCCGACGACAGCGCCAACCCGTACAAGTGGACCTTTCCATTCACGCGGCTGGCTGCGGGACAGCACCTGGTCGTGTTTGCCTCGAACAAGGACCGCGACGCGCTCTCGGGCCCATACCTGCACACCAACTTCAAGATCAGCAGCAAGGGAGAGTCGCTGCTGATCACCGATGCCGAGGGGCGGCTCGTCGATCGGGTCGATGTGGGCCGGCTGCCGGCGGACGTGTCCTGGGGTCTGACGCCGTCCGGGGACGTGCGCTACTTCAACCAGCCCTCTCCTGGGGACGCGAATGCGGCCGACGGTGTGGTGGACCCGTTTGCGCCGACCGGCACCGCCGACGCCCGCGTCCGAATCTCCGAAGTGCTGGCCAGCAACCGCGGCACCCTTGTCGACGCCGATGGCGACTACGGGGACTGGATTGAGCTACACAACCGCAGTGAAACGGCTGTGAGTCTGGCGGACTGGACGGTCTCGGACGACCCGCTGCGCCCGACCCGGTGGGCACTGCCAGACCAAGAGCTGGCTGCCGATGGCCGCCTGTTGCTGTTTGCGTCCGGCAAGAATCGACGCCAGGGCGAGCTGCACGCCAACTTCAAGCTCGCCACTGGTGACCAGCTGGTTTTGGTGGACCCCAACCGCCAGGTCGCCGACACGCTCCGCATCGAAAAGCCGATTCCCGATGTGTCGGTCGGCCGTGCTGACGACGGCGACGAGTGGCTGTTCTATCTGATCCCCACTCCGGGCCAGCCCAACCACACCGCTGGGGTGGCCGAGCTGATCGACGATGTGAACGTCGGTGCTTCTGTACGCATCACCGAGTTGGCCGCCACAGCGAACACCGCGGGCCAGGACTGGGTCGAGCTCACCAACACCTCGGCACAGACCGTGTCGCTGGCTGGCTGGGGGCTGTCCGATGAAGACGACCAGCTGTGGCGCTGGACCTTTCCCGACGTCGAGCTGGGACCCGGGGGCATCGCGCTGGTGCGCCTGGGTGTGGTGGCGACTCACGAGGGACTGCTCGAGGCGGAGTTTGGCATCGAGAGTGGCGAGGAGCTGCTGCTGACCCACCCCATGGGCCGGGTTGTCGACCGATTCGTTATTCCAAAGTTGCGCCCGGGGCTCTCGGCAGGTCGCGATGGGCTGGGCATGAGGGGCTTCTACACCGAGCCCACACCGGGCGAGCCGAACCTGGACAATGCGTTTCCCGGCTATGCCAAGCCGCCGGTGTTCGGTCAATCCGCGGGCATGCATGACCAGCCTCTGCAGCTGGTATTGGAGGGAGGGGAGGCGCAGATTCGCTACACGCTCACGGGCAGCGAGCCGAACACCGAGTCCGCCCTGTATGTAAGGCCGCTTGAGATCAATGAGACCACGGTCGTACGCGCGATGGCGTTCGAGCCGGGGTTGCTGCCGAGCGATGTCGTCACCGCCACCTACCTTGTGGACGTGAAGCACACGGTCCCGGTCGTGTCGCTGGTGCTCGACCCGGCGCTGTTGAATGACCCGACCACCGGCCTGTTTGAGATGGGACCCGACGCCGATCCCGAGTTCCCCTTCTACGGAGCCAATTTCTACAAGCCCATCGAGGTGCCGCAGCACTTCGAGATGTTCGAGAGTGATGGCCGCCTGGCGCTGTCCCAAGACGCGGGCTTCAAGGTCTTCGGGGGGCGCAGCCGCGCCAACGAACAGAAGTCCATCCAGATCGTCGCGCGGTCGCGGTACGGAAAGCCCGAGCTTCGGTACCCCTTCTTCCCCGAAAAGAGCCTGTCCAGCTTCCCGGCGGTGGTGCTGCGCGCTGCGGGCCAGGACGTGTACCGGTCCCGCCTGCGCGACGTCCTAGGCACGCAGCTGGTCAAAGACCTGGGCATCGAGACCCTCGCCTACAGGCCGGTCGTGGTCTACCTCAATGGCGAGTATTGGGGTCTGTACAACCTGCGCGAGAAGGTCAGCCAGGAGTACCTGGCGGCGAATGCCGGAATCGACGACCCGTCGGGCATCAACATCGTGTTCGGGGCCATCGGCATCGATGCGGGCAGCACCGACGACTACCAGGCTGCAAGAAAGTACTTCTATACCCACGACATGGCTGTGCCGGCGCACTACGCCCACGCCCAGACCCTGCTCGATGTGCCCAACTTCATCGACTACCAGCTGGCCCAGATCTACATGGCCAACGTCGACAACGGCAACATCCGGCGATGGAACGCTCCGGGCACACCTCTGCGATGGATTCTGTACGACTTGGACGGCGGGTTTTCGACGAACTACCTCGATCATGCGACGCTGGCCTTCGTCACCGACCCCGAGGGGACGGGCTCGGGCAAGCGCTTCCCGACCACATTCTTGGTGGGCATGCTGCGAAATCCGGACTTCCGAAAGCAGTTCATCGCACGGGCCGCTCACCACCTGACCACGACCTACGACCCCGACCGGGTCATTGCCAAGATCGATCAGCTGGCCGCTGAGATCGAGCCCGAGATGGCGGGCCAGACCGCCCGCTGGGGCGGAACCAGGACCAACGTGGCGCAGTGGGAAGACGAAGTCGAGAGGCTGCGCACCTTTGCCCGCAAGCGACCGGCACTCGTCGCTCGCGAGTTCCAGCTGTTCTTCGCGCTCAGCGCCGACGACATGAAGGCGTTTGAGCCGACGAAGTAGACTAGCAGAGCACCTGCCCAAACCCGGTGACCACCTGCTGTGAGCGCGGGCTCTTCCCCAGGCGTCTGCGGTTCATAGATGGGTAGGCAGGGAGTGACGATGTCCGACTACACCTCTTTCACGATGGTCCGCGACGGCGTGCACAACGCCTCAGAGCCCCGCCATTTCATGCGAATCAAGCCTGTGGCAGGGCGCGTTCAGGTACTGCGCGACGGCGTCCTGCTTGCCAGTTCCGACAACGCGGTGAGGGTGCTCGAGGTCGCGCGCGATCTGTACGACCCGGTGTTCTATTTCCCGAGAGAGGACGTCGTGGCCACGCTTGCGCCCACCGATCAGACCAACCATTGCCCCATCAAGGGCGACGGCCGGCACTATCGGGTGAACGACAGCGATGGGGCGGCCGCGTGGTCCTACGAGGCCACACGGGACGACGCGTCAGAGCTTGCCGGTCGCGTCGCCTTCTATTCGGGCACCTTTGAGCTGCGCATCTCGGCCACGCGCTAGCCTCCGCTACCCGTGAACGGGTCGCTGAAGCGCTC
>CAYYHT010000546.1:0-5543 GCA_964471355.1 uncultured Enterobacteriaceae bacterium | reverse complement strand
ACTTCTTTCGGTCGGTGTCCACCAGCTGGCTGATGCCCAGGTCGATCAGCTGCACTCGGCCTTCGGGCGAGACCATGACGTTTCGGGGCTTGAGGTCGGCATGCACGATGCGCTTGCTGTGCAGGTGGCCGACGGCCGCGATCAGCTGTTTGACCGCGTCGATGATCTCGGTGTGCGACTTTCCGCGCGCCCACTCATCAATGCGCATGCCGGCGATGTACTCCATCGCGAGCCATTTGCCCTTTGGGTCCGCCCCCAGCAGCTTGACCACGTTGGGGTGGTCCATCTTGGACAGCAGTGCCGCTTCGCGCTTGATGCCGAGCCGGTCTTGGTCTCGCGCAGCCACCTTCAGGGCGGCTTCACCTTCTGGACCGACGGCAAGCCAGACCGCCGACCTCACGCTGCTTGAGAGCTTGCGGTCGAGCTCATACGGACCCAGTTCTTGGCTTTTTTGCGCGCTCACGGCCCACGTTACCTTTAAACTCCGGCCATGACTGCACGCGCCCCCCTATGCCTGCTCGCCTGTGGTGATGCAACCGCGCTCGCGACCCGCGTCGCACGGGAACTTCAGGTCCCATTGGTTCCCAGTTCCGATGTGTGGTTCTCGTCCGGAGAGGGCAAGCATGTGATCGAGGCGAACGTGCGGGGCGGTGATGTGTACATCTTTCAGCAGCATGTCGTGCCGGGGTCAGAGCGGTCGGTCTATGACCGCTTTGTCATGTTGCTGCACGCCGTTGACGCAGCGAGGCATGCCGATGCAGATCGCGTCACCGTCGTGCTTCCCTACCTGCCTGGTTGCCGCCAGGACAAGCGAAAAGGGCGAGCGCGTGAGGGCGTCTCGACGGGGTTGTTTGCCCGCATACTCGAGGGGACAGGCGTGTCCATGGTGCTGACCGTCGAGCCTCACACCGACGCTGTCGTGGGCTGCTACGAGCCCGGCCGCTGCGTGCTCGAGTCCATTGCCATCGCAAAGCCGCTTGCGGGCTTCCTGCGCGACGTGGGTCTGGCCGGGCAAGTCGTTGCGTCGACCGATGTCGGCGGCCTCGAGGACGCGCGGACCTATGCCCAGCTGCTGCAGACCGATCTGGTCGCGTTGTCCAAAGAACGGGACTACAGCCAACCCAACTCCGTGGCCCGCACCACCGTGATTGGCGATGTCGAGGGCAAGGAAGTGCTGATCGTCGATGACATCGTCGACACAGCAGGCTCGGTGGTTTCGGCCGTGCACGCGCTGTGGGAAGGAGGAGCGACGGGTGTCACGGTGGCGACAGCGCATGCGGTGCTGTCGGGGCCAGCCTGGCTGCGGCTGCACACTCTCAAGCAAGAGGCGTCTGCTCGCGGCTGCGACTTCAACTTTGTGGGCACCTCGTCGATTCCTCACGAACAACCGCCCGACTGGTATCGGAACTTCTCGCTTGAGCCGCTGTTGGCCAGGGTCGTGCGCAGCGTCAATACGCGCAGCAGCGTCACCCATGTCATGGGAAGCTGACCGATGCCGCTGAACATCGCCCTTTACCACCCTGAGATTCCGCCCAACACCGGCAACATCGGCAGGCTTGCCATCGGCATCGGTGCGGCGCTGCACATCGTGCACCCCATCTCATTCTCGATGGACGAAAAGGCCGTTCGCCGTGCAGGCCTGGACTACTGGAAGCACGTCGATCTGCACGAACACGCGACCGAGGCTGAGTTCTGGCAGTGGGCCGAGGGCCGCCGTGTCCACCTCTTCAGCACCCGCGGTTCAAAGCCGTTCACCCGAGTCGAATACCGAGACGGGGACGTGCTGCTGTTTGGCTGCGAGACCAAGGGCCTGCCTGCAGAGCTCGTCGAGCAGCATGGGGCCTATGTGGTGCCCATGACGGGCCGGATTCGCAGCCTGAACTTGGCGAACGCGGTCTCGGTTGTCTGCTACGAAGCACTCAAACAGACGACGCCGTCGATCTTTTAGCTAGTTTGGCGGCTCGAAGTTCGGCGTGCCGCCTGCGGGGTCGTCGATCTCGGGGGCTTCGGTGACGTCGGTGCTGGCCGTGACGCGGTTGCCTTCGGCGTCGAAGGTCTCCCAGAAGTCGACATTGCCATCGCTGTTGGTGTCGCGCTCTTTCTTGGTGACCTTGCCGTTGACGTAGGTATTGAACACGTCGGGGGAGCCGTTGTAGTCGGTGTCGACTTCCGAGCGGACTCGCTTGCCGCCCTCGTACAGGTCGGTCCAGTCGAACAGGCCGTCAAAGTCTCCGTCCATGACCTCGCGCTGAAGGTCTCCGGAGTCGCTGTAGTACGTCATGACGTCAACGCGTCCGTCGAGATTGAGGTCCGTTTCCTTGCGCACCAGGACGCGGCTGCCGGAGCGGTCGTTGTAGTAGTTCTTGACGTCGATGACGCCGTCTTCGTTGAAGTCGACCTCGACGAGCACGGTCGGCTTGATGCGCGCGGCGGCCTGCTCGGCCTCGATCCGGGCCTGCTCTGCAGCCAGCTCTTCGGCCTTTTGTTTCTTGCCGGCGTCTGCGGGCATGGGCACAAGTGCCAGGGCTACCAGCGAAAGTGTTGCTACAAAGCGCATTTTATTCCTCACGGTAGTCCATCTTGCCGTCTCCGTCCGTGTCGGCGCCTGTCTTGATGACCTTGCCGTCGGTGTCGAACCGCTCCCAGAAATCAATTCGACCATCGTTGTCCAGGTCGCGTTCCTTTCGGGTGATTTTTCCCTTCTGGAAGTAGCTGTACATGTCCATGGTGCCGTCATCGTCGGTGTCGGTCTCGGACATCACGCGCTTGCCGTTCTGGTAGTGGTCCCGCCAGTCGATCTTGCCGTCGAAGTTGCGGTCCATTTCTTCGGTGATCAGCTCGCCGACCTCATTGAAGTCGCTGATGATGTCGACTTCGCCGTCGCGGTTGATGTCCGCTTCTTTCTTGACCAGCAGTCGCTCGGCGTTCTCGCGTGGGCGGTAGCTGTTGAAGATGTCGGCCTGGCCATCTTTGTCGAGATCAATTTCGACGCGAATCAAGCCGTCTTTGGTCACCTTTTCGATGACCTGTTGCTGCAGCTCTTGGTAGGCCTCGCCCAGTTCGGCGTCTTGTTTCTTGCCGCCATTGCAGGCCACTGTGAGCACTGCCAATGCGATCCATGCTGTGTTTCTCAAGAAAGTGCCTCTCATTGGGCCGCGACTCACCCATCGGCACATCATAGCCATCAGTGCAGCCCCTGTCCCGTGATACCCTTCGGCGCTGTGATGTATTGAACAAAGGTGACCTTGAGCAAGCCTCACGCTGCAAAGTCTGGTCGTCTCATCGTCGTCGACGACGAACCGGTGATTCTGCAACTGTTGGCTTCGGTCTTTGTCGACGAACCATGGGATGTCGTCGCCTGTGACGACGGCCACACCGCACTTCAAGCGATGGACGAGGGGGGCGTCGATGTACTGCTCACCGACAAGAACCTGCCAGACATCGGCGGTCTCGAGCTGATTCGTCATGCCCACAGGTTGCAGCGCGACGTCGAGTGCATCGTGATCACGGGCTACGCCTCGCTCGATACGGCACTCGAGGCCATGCAGCTCGAAGTCTTCGACTACATCGTCAAGCCGCCCAAGGACATCTTCGATGTTCAGCGCAAGGTCCGCCGGGCCTTCGACCGACAGGCGATGCGGCGCGAGAATGACCGGCTGGTGACCGAGCTAAAAGAAAAGAATGGCGAGCTGCAAGCCACGCTGACCGAGCTGCGCGATGTACAGGGCGAGCTGATTCAGTCCGAGAAGCTGGCGGGCATTGGCACGTTGGCGGCGGGCATCGCCCATGAGATCAGCAGTCCGCTGTTCGGCATTATGGGACTGGGCGAGGCGATCAGCGACGAAGATGACCCCGTGGCCGTGCGCAAGTACGCCGCGGACATCGTCGAATACAGCCGCACCATCAAGGACATCATCGGCGAGCTGTCGGGCTACAGCCGCACCGCCGAGCGCGAGTACCTCACGAGTGTCGATCTGGCAGGGGTCGTCGATGATGCGGCACGCTTGGTCACGCGCTCGATGGGCGTCGAGGCGGGAATCGTCACTTGCGAAGTCGAGCCCGGGTTGCTGGTCAATGCCCGCACGAGTGAGCTGCAGCAGGTCTTTGTGAACCTGGTCAAGAACGCGGTCCAGGCCACCACCGAGCGACACTCGTCTGCCGGGGGCCGGGTAAACGTAGGCGCAGGACGCGACGGCGATGTCATCTGGGCCACGGTGACCGACAATGGTCCTGGCATTTCGGCCGATCGCCAGAAGGTCATCTTCGACCCCTTTTATACGACCAAGCCTCCTGGACATGGCACTGGACTGGGTCTGAACATCGTCTACCGCATCGTCACCAAGTACCGGGGCACGGTCACGGTCGACAGCGAGGTGGGCGAATGGTCCACGTTCAAGGTCCGATTTCCCATGAACGAGGACTGAATCCAGCGTGAGACTCTGGGTCCGTCTTGCGTTGCTGATGTGGATGGTGGCCATCGTCCCGCTCATGGTGGCCAACATCTTTGCCAGTGGCTTTGCCACCAAGAGCGCGGATGCCACCGGTCAGCGCATGCTCGAAGGCGACGCCAGGCGGCTGGCAGCGGTGCTCGAGACCTGGGCCCAGGGCGAAGGCCGGGCGTTGGCGGGCTGGATGGCCCTGTACCCGGACCTGGCACAGCAGACACCGGCGCAGCAAGCGGGGCTCCTCAGGGCGGTCTACCTCGCCATTCCGAGCGTCGTCGTTGTGGCCCTCGTCGACCGAGATGGCGCCACACTCGCCGACGTGGCTCCTGTCTACTTTGCCGACGGAAGCATGCCGGGACGGCGTTCCGAGTCCGCCGAGGGCGTGGCTCAGATGCTGGCCCACTTGCCGACAACGCTGACGCTCGAGGCGCGAAGTGCCGGCGTGGGCGCCTATGCCGTTGATACGGCCCAGGATCGTCCGGGCGGTGTCGTGGTCATGGCGGCGGCGGTCGGGGCCTCAAACGACGAGGTGCTCCTGGGCGCTGAGCTCGACCTTGAGCCGGTGCTGTCCAGGTTGATCAGCTCGGAGGCGGGCGAGCAGCGAGCCATCGGGGTGTTCACAAGTACCGGCCAGAAGGTGTTCGCCCAGCCGCAGATTGGCATCGATGGCGCACAGCTTCTGCCCCCGCTCATCGAGCTGCGGGCCTCGGCCTTTGGTGGTGATGAACTCTCTGTGGTCGGCGGAATGGCGGCGGTGCCCGGCACCGATTGGACCGTGGTGGTGACCGAGCCCTCGGCCATTGCCCACGCTGCGGCGAGCCAGATTCGGGTGCGCATGACCATTGTGATGGGCACGACGACGTTGCTGGCCATCGCACTCGGTGCCTTCTTTTCCAATTGGTTCTTTGCTCCGGTCTCGGACGTGCGCGACCAAGCCCTTGCCATCGCGGACGGAGACTACGAGGGCCGCGTCACGGTGGGCAGCAGCGACGAGATCGGAGAGCTCGCGGCAGCCTTCAATCACATGGCGGAACGACTGGGTGCCAACCGCACCAAGATCGACGCTCAACGCACGGAAATCGAGGAATTCAACGCCGA
>CAYYHT010000545.1:0-5570 GCA_964471355.1 uncultured Enterobacteriaceae bacterium | reverse complement strand
ATGACACCCGGGACCACCACCCGCAGCCACATCAACAGCAAACGGGACATCCTCGCCGTCGGGCGCATGGATCTCGAGGCAGGCTGGCGGTGAAATCGATCGTGCCTCATGAGGGTCGCGGGGTGGTCAACGCGACAGACGGTCGTTCGAGTCAGGACCGGTACCCGGTTCCGGGCCATTCGCGCTCCGCGACAGCATCAGGCTTACGGCTCCTCCCACGGCGTGCGCGAGGAGGAACACCAGCGGCTCCCGCCAGATTGCGGCCCCGCTCAGCGAAGTAGCGGCAGCGACGCCCGCCCCGACCAGCTCAGCTCGCGCGTGCGCCCAACCCCTGCCCTTTACCTTGAGCGCTGCGCCAACAGCACCTGAAGCGAAGACTAGGCAGTATCGGACACTCAGGACGATCAGCAGAGCGCCGAACGGTGCAAAAGGCCGCGGGGTGCCTGGGATCGCGAGTACAGCCAGAGCCGCGGGGAACACCCATAGAGAAGCGGTAAGGATTGACAGCCGCATCACGAGGCTCGAACGGGACTTTTCCGAGTTGTACACGTAAAGCCCGACGATCGGTGCTAGGACGTTCAGCGGAGAGAAGACCAAATACGCAAGTCGTAGCTCGCCGTACGCTTGGCTCGTCAGCAGCAACGCAGACAGGAGAAGAATCAGCTGGCCCCACCCCTTGGAGATGGCGGTCTCGGCGAGGAGCGGCTTTGCCCTATCTCTGATGCGGTGCCAGGCTTCCAATGGCGGAGAAATCTGCGCCGCAAATCCTCTCCCCACTGGCAGGAACGCCACAACGGCCGCTCCCGCAGACCACCCGACGATGCTCCATTCTGCTGAAGATGTCGCAATGCCGATTCCGGCAGCGACGGCTGTTGTTGCTAACCACAGAAGGTCGAGCATGGCTGCGGCCCGCGGTTCCCTGCGAAGGTAGAGGAACCGGCGGGTTTCCAGCATTCCGACAAACGGGAGCGCGGCGACGATCAGGATGCTTGCGCCGTCAAGATGTCCTAGGCCGATTCCGATGAGCAGTACGACTACTGCGGACGCGGTGCCGGCCAGTGCCCCGAGGCCACAGAGAGACGGTTCATTCGTAGCATCGTCCTCTCCGCCAGCTTTTCCGCTGCTATCGATACCAGCCTGGGTTGCCAAGTGTGCTTCGCCGACTGCAGCACGGATGAGCAGTGTAGCCGTGCCTCCGAGCGCGGCGATCGTCAGGAGCCTTCCAAGCTGCTCGATCTCGAGAACCATGGCGGCCGAGAACGGAACGAGGAAGTTTGTAAGGCTGGAGAGGCCCTGGTCGACCGCTATCCAGCTATCTCTCAGTGCTCGCATGCGCTGCCGCCCGCATCAAGGGTAGAACGCGACGAGCATCCGGCCGTAGTTGCCGTCCGTCCGGCCTTGTGAATCTTGATCCCTCCCGAGACGTTCGCACCGCGAGAAGCCACCGCCCTCCATGACGAGCTCGACCTGAGCGTCCTCCTCCAGAGCCTGATTGGTGCTGAACCACGACTCCAGGCTCGACCCCGTGTCGAGGAACAACACGCGCTCCGTGACGCGTCCAAGAGAGGCCGCAAGCCGTTGAGCGAGTGCGGGGTTCTCGGACGCGAAGTGATGAAGAAGGCTGAAGCAGCTGACGACGTCCCAGGTGGAATCAGCCTTCTCGAGAACCGAGAGCGCGTCACCGACAACGATCTGCTTGGGATCCAGACCGAAGGCTTCCCGTGCGAGCACCGGCGCCAACGGGTCGACTTCTATCCCGGTGGCCGCCAGATCAAACGACTCTGCCCAGGCAAGAAACCAGCCGTAGCTGCAGGCAACGTCCAAGTAGGTTGCGACCTGTCCGCAGTTCTTCAGCTCGCGCTGCATCATTGATGCTCGATCAGAGCACTGTCTCACGACTGTCCAGTGGCCGAGTTCTGGCACCGGGAGCGGCTGGTACATCGCATCGTCCCCGTCGATCCAGTTCATTGCGCGTAGGTACCGCTGCATTGGGGTGCGGACACGCCCGGGCAGGCACGCGGCGGAGACCGTGGGAGCGCCCCCAACCGATGCCTCACCGACACGGTGGTGGCCGTCAACTGCCTGGAAGTGATCTGAGCCGACAACTCGGCGTACGAGGATGGGGCTGTCCTTCGCCGAGCGCCCGACAAGACCTTGGTTGGAATCTCCCGGCAAAAGCTGGGCATCGCTCGCCTCAGGCCCCAACCCGAACCAATGACGGACGCCAGCCACCTGCCGCGCCCAGCTCACGTATTGCTCGCCCCACTGAGGCTCGTCAGCGCAGTAGCGGTATGCCGAGTCAGCTATAGGCGTCGAGAACGGGCGGAGCTGTCGCATCTCGCGAGACAGGCGAACCGCTCTAACGCCAACCTGGTCTCCAATGAGGATCTTCGCCGTTGGAATCTCCCTTGCTGGGAGAGCGGTCGCCAACAGTCGCTCGAACCGTTGTAGTGCTCGAGACGGCCGCATAGCTGCACGGGGCCTCCGTCTGCTTGCGGCAATCTGGCGTGCAAACCGCTTGTCACGCCATCGGAGGATTGCCCTCAGCGTGCGCCTCGCTTGGGAAGCCAATCCACGGATACGTGACGACCGCGCACGGATGTCTCGCCGGTCGTGGTTCATGCGCCGCTCCGCGTCGGATGCCGGATGAGGTGCGCTCGCCGCTCTCGGATTCCCGGGCCCTGAGGCGTCGGCCCTGTCCGACCACCCGGGAGTCTTGCCAGTCTCTCCGTCGAGGCGAGAGCTGCTGCGGTGAGAACCAGGACTACGAGCCCCCCGGGTAACAGCTCGTAGAAGATGGCTTGAATAGTGCCTATGGCTCCTACGGCGTAGACGACCAACCGCCTTCGCCTCGCCGTCGACGAGGCGAGGGCCATAAGTCCACCGACGAGAACTAGGACCGAGGCGAGGATGCCCAGCACACCCTGGGATACGGCGATGAGTGTCCACTGGCCATGGGTGCCGATCGCCGGACGCTCATTGCCCGGATTTGGGATCGGCGCGCCGTGTCCGAGAAGTGGGGCTTCGGTCCAAGCTTCGAATGCCAGGCGCGTGAGCTCCGAACGCCCCTCGTCCGAGTGGCCTGACCGCAGTCGCTCTTCGAGCGCCGGCCAAACTCCGAAGTACGCTATGCCGAGCAGGACCCCTACGACGGTGCAAGCTGCAAGGCGACGGCTTCCTCGTCTGCCCAGCGCCAGGATTCCCAGAACACCCAGCACCAGCGACGCCCACGCCGCTCGATTGTAGGAGACCACGAACGGGACCAGGGCGAGGCAGACCAGTGCTAGATCGACGTTTCCCCGGAGCCTGAAACTGCGGTTCTCCTTCGAGGCGATGACGTAGAGAATGAGAAGCGCGACGACAGCTCCCCATAGGTTGCTGTAGGGGAATGGCGCGTTGGGGCGTACTGCGTCTGCGCCTCGGAGAATGGCCTGCTCCTGTGCAAGCTCCACCACAGACCAGTCGACGAGCATCTGGCTACGGTCTTGTGGAAGGTAGGAGCCAAGGGGGCCAGCCCAACTCGGATTGAATCCGGCGATAGCGAGAACACCGAGGGTTCCGCAGACAGCGAGCAGCGCCAGCAGGACTCGCCTCAGATCCTGCGACGGTGGTCGACCGAGCACCCCTACGAAGGCCCCGGCTACCGCTATGTAGCCGAGGCCGCGGTACCCGTACTGGAGGATGCGATCCTCATCCATACGGAACCCAGAGATCAGATAAGAGGCTGCGAACAGTGCAGCAGGGACGGAAGCCCGTGCCGGCACCGAGTGGACGGGACGCTGGAGGAATCCCGCCAGCCCCCACAACAGCCACCCAAGCTCACCGAGGCCAGTGACCCATGAGAGAAGAATCACGATGGGCAGAGAGGCGATCCAGAATGTCCACGCACCTGGCGTCCGGCGGGCGTTCGTGAGGCTCACGTCTGGGCGCTTCCAGCCAGTCCCCGATTCGCTCGGAGAGCGCGTATCTCGCGCAAGACCGAGGGCAGAGTAGGAAAGGGCTCCAGGAGATAGCGCCGCCAAAAGCGTGGGTATCTGGCGAGCCTTGCCGCCCACTCCAGGCCGAAATTGCCCAACCACCGCGGAGGGATCCAACGTTCGCCGGCTAAGAGCTCTAGGACCCCTCCACCGTTGAGGATGAGGCCTGGCGGCATGTTGGTCAGGTTCCGCTCAATCCAGACTTCTTGCTTCGGCATGCCCATCCCCACGATGGTGACCCGCGGAGCAAACGCTTGAATCTTGTTTGCCAACTCAAGATTCTCCTCCTCCGCGTCAAAGTAGCCATGGTGCGTCAGAAGCTTCAGACCGCTGTGCTGAGCAACCAGGCGGTTGCGCAGGTCGGACTGCATCTCGGGCCGTCCGCCAATAGTCGCAACGCCAAGGCCCAACTCTGCCGCTCCTGCTAGGAGGGGATGTACAAAGTCGATGTAGCCATTGCGGTGTTCCATCCTTGCGGGCAGGCCTGCTGCCTTCAGGATCGGAACGAGCGGGCTCCCATCGATGTGGCTCGCGTGGGCCTGACTGTAGGCGGCTCGAAAGTCTGGCGAGCGGGCGAGGTGGTGCAGCGCGTTCATGTTCAAATTGGCCACGAATCGGCAAGTCTTGGAGCACTGAGCCAGGCGCAGAAGCTCACCCACCAGCCCGTCGCGATCGACGAGCAGCAGCTTCTGGCCGAAAGCGCAATAGGGCGCGCCCAGAGGGGGATCCTGAGTTGGCTGTGCGCCCTCGGCTCTACGCCTGGCTCGTCTGTTCATAGTTGCTTTACCCGCCATACCCGCCATACCCGCCATACCCATACCCACCTCGCGAATCGACGTGGGTGACGATGACGCCCAAAATATTTGCTCCGTTCTGGAGCAGGGTCTCGATCGTTCGGTCGAGCTCGCGCCGCCGTACCTGACCCAGTCGCGCTACGACGATTGTGAAGTCGGCGGCGGCGCAGGTCGCAAGTGCGTCTGACACCACCAAGGCCGGTGGGCAGTCGATCACGAGCGCTTGGTAGAAGTTGTTGAGGTCCTTGAACGTCTGCCGCATCGTCTCGGGGACGAGCTCGATCCGGGTTCGTCCGGCGGCTGCGACCTCTGAGGAGATCAACAGGTCAAGGGAGCGGTCGCCGCTGCCGATCGTGGTGATCAGTTCCTCGGGCGTGTAGGCCCCGCTCAACAGGTGGGGGAGAGTGTTGACCGTGTCGGGTCGGCCCGAGAGCTCGGGCAGCGAGGGAGCGATCAGGTCACCGTCGATCAGCAGCGTCCGCGACCCGGAGGTGGCCAACGAGAGGGCGAGGTTGGCCGACGTCACGGTCTTGCCCTCGCCGGGCGTGGCCGAGGTGATGGCCACCGTGTGCGTGGTGTGGTCCGCCGTGGCCAGCTCGACTGACGTCCGCAGGAAGCGAAAGGCCTCAGCCTCACGCATCGCATCTGGGCGACCGATCACGATGGCGCTGTTGCGGTCTCGAAACTGTTTGCGGAACTTGGGAACGGTTGCGAGCACGGGAATGTCAGGGGGCAGGGATTCTTCGGCTCTCCTGACCCGGGTGTGGGTGGGGTGAGGGTTGGAGGCCTTGTGGTAGGC
>CAYYHT010000544.1:0-5578 GCA_964471355.1 uncultured Enterobacteriaceae bacterium | reverse complement strand
TTCCGATCTCCGACGAGCCCAAAGAACCGACCGACGAGGCCGATCCCGACGACTTCGAGATCGATGGGGTCGAGCCGACCGATGGCACCACCGACACGCCACTCGACCGTCCCGATCCCACCGATGAGACCGGCGATACGGGCAACACCGACCTGCTCGATGGCGATGAGGGCGACGACGTCCCCACCGACGGAAGTGTTGCCATTGTCACCCCCCGTCCCGCCGACGACGACCCCGGGTTCAAGCCCATGGTGCTTCCGCTGCTCGGCGGTGGAGTGGTCGCCGCTGTGGGCGGCGCTTGGTCCGGCATCGCCTATGGGTCCACCATGCGTGCCTACAACGAGGGCACTTCGGCCACGAACTGGGCGGCGTATCTCGAGGCCGAAGAGCGCTACAACAAGGGCCGAGCCAGTCTAAAGACCGCAGTGACCGTGACCGGCGTCGGCGCTGGGTTCGCCGTTGTGGGTGCCACGGGCCTAGTCATTGACCGCTTTACGAATGCGACCGTTGCCCCCACCATCGTTCCGGGTGGCGCCGGAATTCGCGTGCAGCTGGGGGGCAAGCGATGACCCCGACACTGCTCCTCATTGCCCTCGCCGGCTGTGTCCCGCAGTTGGTCCCGCCCGATCTGCCCGACAATCCGGGAGCTGACTTCGACGGCGACGGCTTCACCGAAGAGGACGGGGACTGCGACGACTTGGCGACCGGAGTCAATCCGAACGCGGCCGAGCGCTGCGACGACCTCGACAACGACTGTGACGGCGAGATCGATGGCTCGACAGCCATTGACCGGGGCACTTGGTACCCCGACATCGACGAAGATGGCTACGGCAGCTCCGACGATGCGGTGCGGTCCTGCGTCGCCCCCGAGGGCTTTGTGACCGACGCGAGCGATTGCGATGACGCAGACGCCACGCTCAATCCCGAGAGCATCTGGTACGAGGACGCAGACGCCGATGGGTTTGGCAGCATCGACCGATTCTTTGTGCAGTGCCACCCACCCAACGACTTCGTCGCGAACGCCGAAGACTGCAACGACGCCGATGCGGCGGCCTATCCAGGAGCGACGTGGTACCTCGACGCAGACGGCGACGGCTATGGAGACCCAGCGCTGGGCCTCGATGTCTGCATGGCTCCCCCTAGCTACGTCACCAACGGCGATGACTGCAACGACGCGAACAGCCTGCAGAATCCCGACACGCTCTGGTACGACGACACGGACAACGACGGCTACGGCGACGAATCCATCACCCTCGTCTCGTGCGACATCGTCGATGACCATGTGTTGGTCGGCGGAGACTGCGATGTCAGCTCTGGGACCGTGTTCCCCGGTGCTCCAGAGATTTGCGTCGATGGCATCGATCAGGATTGCGACGGAGAAGACCCGTATTGCCTGATCGACGGTGACCTCGATGCCCTTGCCTGGGCCACCTATACAGCCGAAGGGGCTGGAGATTGGACCGGCTCGGCGACCACCGTCTTGGACGCAGGCCGCTTCGCCATCTCTGCCGAACACGTCGGAGCTGCCGCCGGGCGGGTCTACGTGCTGCAGAACCCGGCGGCGCCTGGCGACTACGCGGTGGCCGACGAAGCACAGTTCAGCCTCGAGGGATTCAGCTTCAGCCAATACAGCGGCCGCTCGGTCCAACCCATGCACGTCGCCGGAGTGCTCGATGCCATTGCCGTGGGCGCACCCGGGGTTGACGATTCCGGCGATGACCACGGCGCTGTCTACGTCTGGAACAACCTTGCCGCTTCTGACCAGAACGCGCTCACCGACAGCAGCGCCATCTTGACCGGTGAAGAGCTCGGCTGGGCCGGCGAGGCCATCGCAGTCGGTGACGACGACAACGACGGCCTGCCCGACCTCATGATCGGCTCGCCTCAGCTCAATGCAGACGACGGGGGGCTGTACCTCACCCACGCGCCATACGATGCGGACCGTGACCTGGCCGATGAGCCCGTTCGCATGGTTGGAGCGGCTGCGCAGGGTTTGGGCTCGGCGGTTGCGGCGGGATTCGATGCCAACGGTGACGGCACCGACGATGTGCTCGTCGGGTCGGCAAAGGGCAGCAATGCAGTGCTGCTGTTGGGCCCGGTGACGGGCACAGATCTCGCGGCGTCGACCCACACCTCGCTTAGCGGTGGCACCGACTCGGGCGCGGGTTCGGCAGTGCTGGCAATGGACCTCGACGGAGACGACCAGACCGACCTCATTGTGGGAGCCCCACACGCTGATCTGCCTGGCGAGGCGGGCCGCGTCTACGTGGTGTACGGCCCCTTCCCGACCTCGTCGAGCATCGATCTGGCCACGGCCGCGAGTGCCACCTTTATGGGCGAGGTCGACGCACAGGCTGGACACGCCGTATCAAACGGCGGTGACATCGATCTGGACGGCGTGGACGACCTGCTCATCGGAGCTCCGTTGCACGGTGGCACCGGCACACAGACCGGAGCCGGCTGGGCCATCGCCGGAGGCGCCTACACTGGCGTAAATGCCATTGACGACGTTGGTCCCGGCTTTATGGGGCTTGCCGACGGCGACAAGACGGGTTGGTCCATCGGTGCCGCCCCCAACGTCGAGGGGTCCAATGCCGACATCTTCGTCGGCTCCCGCGATGCGGGCACGGTGACGCTCATTCTGGGCGGAGTGATACAGTAGCGAACCAACTTAGTTGGTTAGCAGCTCATACTGTATGAACACTTCCGCGCCCGCAGGCGGCACATAGTACGTGAACGCGATGCTGTTGCGCGTGCGGTCGTAGATGTAGTCTAGGTCAGCCACGAAGTCCGTTCGCGTCCCGCCCTCTTCGACCCACACCACCACTCCGAGCTCGACTGGAATGGCGGAGAGAAAGAACTCAGTCTCCAGACCCGCACTCTGCTGTCCGAGCTCTAGAATCGCATCGTCCCAGTCCGAGTCGCAGATCGATGATGGGACGCCCCCCACAGCGTCGGTCACCGCGATGTACTGCTCACCCGCCTCGACCGTGCCCCAGCAGCCGCCGGTGGGTCCAACAATCGAATTGAAGTTCACCATCTCGAGGTTGGGCTTGTAGTTGGACAGCCACGCAATGAAGTCCGGCAGGGCAATGAGGCTTTCGCCGGAGTAGTCGTCTTCGTCAGAGATCACGACGATGCTGAGGCTGGCGTCGTCACGGGCAAAGCCAGCATTGTCCGCATCGGCAAGTGTAGCCAGAGCCGTGTAGATAGCCGCGCGGCCCTGCTCGTTGGGTGACCCAGAGACACCAAGCTCGGCCATGCGCTGCAAGACCGGAATCGGCTCGGACACGCCAGGGTCGACGAACAGCAGGTGAGACCAAGGGTCCTCCTGCAGGCGGCCACTGTGGGCACTGTCAGACATGTCCGTCGAGATGACGCCCACGTGGAAGTCGACTTCGCCGCCTTGCATGGCCGTCAGGAAAGCCGGCAGCTGCGCATTCAAGGTTTCCTGGTGCGGCCCCATCGAGCTCGAGTTGTCGATGACAAAGAGCACGTCCGTCGATGCGGACGCGAGCTGCGAGATGCGGTCCGTCTGCGGGGCCTGCTCGCCAGGTGGATTCGGGCCGCCAATGGGCGGAGCATCGATATCGCCAGTGGGTTCACAGCCGCACAGCGCCATGGCCCCCACAACAAGCAATGCGTAGGGACTTGGACGCTGCATCGACTAGTTGCCCGTGTCCTGATCGTCAGCCAATTCTAGGTCGTCCTGCTGACCAGCGAGAACTTCGTATTCGACGAAGATCTCAGCCAACGGATTGGGCACAAAGCTGGAGAACGAGATGCTGTTGCGAGAGCGGTCGTAGTCATATTCGAGTCCGATCACGAACTCGGTGCGGGTTCCGTCGTCCTCGACCCACACCACGATGCTGTCCTCGACTGGAATCTCGGAAAGGAAGAACTCGCGTCGCAGACCCGCGGCTTGCATGCCGAGTTCCTCGAGCACCTGGTCCCAGTTGGGGTCGCAGATGGACCACTCGATGCCGCCGACGGCAGCGGTAACGTCGAGGTACTCCTCGCCGGCTTCATAGGAGGATGGGCAGCCGCCAATCGGACCCACAATGGAGCTGAAGCTAAGCATGTCCAGGTTGGGCTTCTCGTTCGACAGCCAGGTCTTGAAGTCCGGCAGCGAGATGGGCGTGGTGCCGGAGTAGTCGTCTTCGTCGGAGATCACGACAATGGAGAGGTAGGCATCTTCGCGTGCGAAGCCGGCATTGTCTGTATCGGCACGGGTCTCGAGCGCGCTGTAGGCCGCAGCGCGACCCTTCTCGTCGTACGCCCCCCAGGTGCCGAGGTCGGCCATGCGCTGGAAGACGGGTACCGGCTCGGCCACCGTCGGGTCGATGTACTTGAGGCCGGACCAGGGGTCAGGCTGCAGCTTGCCGCGGTGGGCGAAGTCTTCCATGTCCGTTGACGTCACACCCACGTGGTAGTCCAGGCCGCTATCGACGAAGAAGTTCATGAAGTTCGGGAAGTTGGTCGCCAGGTCCGTCTGCTCTTCGCTCATGGAGCAGGAGTTGTCGATGACCCAGAGCACGTCCACCGATGGAACCGTGGTCTGAACAATGCGGTCGGTCTTGACCGGGGTGCTGAGATCGGGCGGGTTGGGCTCGATCTGAAGGGAACTCCCTTCGTCGAACGTGTACTCAGTACACCCGGAGACCAAGAACAAAACGGTGAACATGAACAAGCGCATGTGGGACCTCCAGAGGGATTTCATCCGTGACGCGCGCGGATAATAGCCAAGCCATCGCCCAGCCGCCACAGCGAACTGCGCCGGTATTGGCGTTTGAGGCCCGTTTGCGGGCTTAGTCCTGCCTCAGGCGGGCCGTAAACTCAGCGCGACTGTTCCGGTTCGGGAACGGCAGCTGTGGTACCTCCACCCCCAAGAAGCGGGCGAGAGGTTCCCACCCCTGTGAGATCTGGTAGACCAGCAGGCGTTCTGCCGGCACCTCTTCAATCACCGCGGCGCTGTGAGCCTCAAAGTGGGCCAGCGCATAGTCGCGATCGGTGAAGCGGCCCTCAAAGCTGCCCTGCCAAATGGCCTTGTTGATCATGCGGAACAACCTGCTCTCGGACCGGTCGCGGTCACTCGAGGGGTAGATGGTCGCCAGGACACTGTCCACCCAGGCTTCGGGGTCGCGCACAGTCAGTACGACCTTTGCATCGGGGTACAGAGCCATGAGCTCGCGCCAGTACAGCGCGCCCGGGTAGTCCACGACCGATTGGTAGCCTTCGAACAGCGCTTCCCAGTCCGTCGGGCGTCCCTCAGCGGCGTCTTCCCAGTGCACGATGCCCTCGGGATGCTCAAACAGGTCGGTCATGTGGTAGGCCGGCCCAACGCCCAGAGCCTGTAGGGCGTCCTTCAGACTCCGCGTGCCCGTTCTGCCGAGTCCAGCGCCAATCACCTTCAGCATTCGCTTCTCCGAGCAGTAAGGCTATCCGCAGACCCGGCAAGAGCCAGCCATACGATGGGAACGTGCTGTTCCAAGAGACCCTCTCGTGACCAGGTTGTGCACGACTCAACGCAGAAAACCCCCCAGGAACAAGTTCCTGAGGGGTTCTGCAAAATGGTGCC
>CAYYHT010000543.1:0-5578 GCA_964471355.1 uncultured Enterobacteriaceae bacterium | reverse complement strand
TGGGGTTACGGCTACCTCCGGCAGGGCCCTCAAGAGAGCTTCGATCGTCGAGTAATCACCTGCGATGTCGAGATTTAGCGCCTTCGATGAGGTGAGGAAGGTCATGGCCCTCCAGTCACTACCGTTGTGCTGGAGCCACATCGTGCCCCGGAACATGAGCTCGACGAGTGGTTTGAGCGCCTCGCGGCATGACTCTCCGGCTCGTAGGTCCTGCCGCGCGATCCCGGGCAGGTACAGGATCGGTATTCGACCTGGTGGGAGCGCCGGCTCCTGAAGACCTCCATCCACGATGCAACGAAGCCAGACTCCCGGACCCGTCCGGTTTTGAGGATCGTAGTCGCCGAAGATGAAGAGCTCTTCGACTCTCGTTCGTATCACCTCAATCAGAGAACGCCAGTCGCCTGCTGGGTCGGTCCAAAGGACTGCGGCTGGCCGCTCCTGGCCGTCGAGGGTGACGTCCTTGGATCGGAGATGCTCGACGAGGTGATCGAGCACAGTTGAGTGAGAGGAAGGGGCAGAGGCAAGTTGGGAGTTCATGCCTCCACCTCCACATCGCCTGCGCGAGCGTGTCGCTCAAGCGCGAGCTTCTTTATTGCCGCCGAGTAGTGAAGATCATTCCACCGATGGCCGTCAAAGTCCCTGCCGCCAGCGAAGTCCGCGGCCCTATCCTCGCAACTCCAGAACCACGGGAAGTCGACCTTCGGCCGCAAAGCCCGTGGCTCCTTTCCACGGTCCTTGCTCCATTTGATGTTGGGCTTCCAGCGCAGGAGCCCGGCGCCCTTCTTTCCGCCCTTGCGAAGCTCACCCTTCATGAAGGGGCGGATATTCAGCCGGATTCCGTCGTTGATGTCTGGTTCCCAGCCAATGGCTTGCTCGTGGAGCGGCTTCCAACGGACAAAGAGATCGTAGGGCGGTTCGCCCTCGAGGATCTTCTCAAGCTGAGCTTGCAGATCCTGGGCGGCGGCGAGGCGGGCATCGGCACCTTCCTTGCCGTCGCGTTGGTCAGCCTTCTGTCGTTCAATCCAATCACCCAGGTACGAGTAGGCGATGGTGTCAAGCGTTCGGCGTCCTTCGCCGTTCGGGCCAGAAAGCCTGTGGCCGCTCACAAGGCAGTGGAAGCCACTCTTGCAACCATCCCAGATGTGCCAAACGAAGGGACGGTGGTCGAAGAGCTTGCAGTGCTCCTCGAAGAAGTTGTCGCGCAGCCAGGCGGTCAAGTTCTCGGCAGGCCTCTTGCTGTCACCGGCGACTGAGAGGAGTTCGCGTTCTCTGGCGGCGGACCAGTCGGAGCCGAAGGCGGCGGAAAGCAGGTCGCGGATACGATCGGCGGCTGAGCGCTCGCCACGCGTGGCCGACAGACAGACAATGCCATCTTCGTCGGCGAAGGAAAGCAGTCCATCGCAGCGGGCGACCCAGTCGCGCGCTTCATCTGCAAGGCGCATTCCCAGATCGAGTTCCGGAGGCCAGCGGTGGCCGAGTAGACGGCAAACGGCGACCTGAAGCACTGCAGTGGGCTCTGCGTTTGCTGGGTGACCGTGAAACACCCACTGCGTCGGATCGTTGGATTGGGGTTTGGGGAGACCGTGCGGGTACTTCTCTTCAGCGATCTCGCGCCACTTGTCGAGTTCAATTGGGATCATCTCGAAGCTCCCGTTAGGGACCTTCATTGAAAGATCAATTGCCCTTACTTCAGGAGTGAAGCCTTCGTCAGAGCAGAAGCACCATAGAGCGGCTTGAAGCTCTTCATTAACCGGAACAAGCGCCGTCATATTGCTATCAAAAACGGCGCCAGAATAGAGTGCGACCGGCAGCGCGCTCATTTGACTGATTGCAACGCCAGCCCTTCCCCAAGCTCCCATGCCCTGTCGTCGGGCCCACCCTGCACCATCGTTCTTGGCGTCGACCCGGTATCGCATGCCCCCCCAGGCGCTCGTTTGCTCAACGGTGCTCTGGCAATACGCCCAGCGAGCGTCGTCAGTCGTGACCTCCCATTGGCATCGGCGGAAGCGACCATCATCGCCAGTCTTAAGCCCCTGGAAAGCCCGCGCGAATTGTCCTGTTAGGGAAAGACTGCTTCTTGGGCTCAGGGCGATCCGTGCGTCAGGACTCGCAAGTTGGTCTTCCTGGGATAGGACGCGGATATTGCCAGCATCCGGCGAGTCTTCGTATCCGGTGACGGGCTTCCCACGGAGGAGGGCAGCTTTGCCAGCCGGTGATTGTGCTGGCGAGGCGTCGAGGCCTGCCATTGCGGGCTGTTGGGTCGGCTGCGAACCAGAGATTATGCAGAGCGCTATATTGACGACCTCTCCACTAATGGTCTCGAATGCCCCTGGACCCAAACGTGCGATTAGATTGCAGCTCTGTCCTTCGAGAATCCGCTTTCGCAGATCCTTGTAGCTCGTCTGATAGAGCCAGCTCTGGGGTGTGACCGATGCAGAGGTGCCAGTGCCTGCAAGCCAGCGGAGCATTCGTTCGACAAACATCGTGGCGAGATTCGCTTTGGCTCCCCTGTAGTGTTCGTCGGCGAACGACTTGAGAATGGCGCTATGTTGACCTCGGCCGAGGTACGGCACGTTCGTAATTGTCAGTGTGTAGTGCTGTGAAAGCAGCTCCGCCGACCTAGACATGCTGCTGGCGGCTACGGCTATCTCGGTGTTCTCTGCGTCGGTTGACTTGTCCGACAGCGCCTGCTGTAGCAGCGGTAGTAGTTCTGTTACGTCGGCTTGATAGAGGTCGCCAACGACCGCCCCGGGGTCAATTAACGAGCCATACTCTGGCGCCAGGCAGAAAATGTCGTAGAGCTGCCCGAGCTCTACGCGGAGAGGAGTACTCTCGCCTGCTAGGCCGATCCACTCTTCTTTCGTCGCACCTACCGACAGGCCCGAGCACGCAATGTGCATCGCCGGCATGTCGATAGGTTTTCTCGCCAGCTTCCAGGCCGCCAGCGCCAAGTTAAAGGCAGCGATCTGGGTGCAGCGGGGGTCGAGTTCGAGTCCGTGCAGATTATCCGCAATCACGCCGCCGACCGCGTCTTCGAGGCCGAGTCCCTCCTCATCCATCCGCAGCCGCAAGAGCAGCTCAAGTCCCGCGGTCAAGAAATGGCCGCTGCCGCAGCAGGGGTCAAGGATCTTGAGCTCCCGCGCCGTGTTCGGCCATCTGTCGAAAGTGCCGGCGGCGGGACGCCACGGGGTGCTCGGTGCGTCCTGCTGGTCGTCGTCCTTAGGCTCGCGTACGAAGCGCAGGTACTCGAAGTCGTAGCCACCATGCGAATGGAGGCGTACCGCATAGCGGACTTCCTCTTCGCTCTGGGCAGACTCTGCGAGACTTGGGTTTGCGGCCAGCACCTTGCCGGCGTGCCAGGCGCCAATGGTGTTGTGGTAGAGGAATAGCACCATGTAGTGTTCGGTGAAGAGCTGCGTGACCGCCGGTAGCTCGTCCGCACCGATCTTGTTCCCCGACTCGTTGACCGCGTCCTTCTGCTCAGCCTGCCAGTACTGGTACGTCCAGCCGAGGCTGTCGTCGGCGATGAATGCGGCTTCAGGCAGGCTGTCGAGCAGCTTATCGAGAGCTTGACGAGTCTCAGGGGCGAGAGTGACCTCGAGCACAGGATCGCCGCTGCGGAAAATCTGCGGCAAGGAGTCCTGCGCGAATCGGGCTGCCATCGAGCGTGGGTCTTCGCCGCTCTCGCGGGCCAGTTCTTCGCACTCGGCCATTGAGATCGCGACACCCGAGTCAGGCTCGACCAGCAGGTTGTTGTCCGCGAGGAACCGGGCGAAGAGCATCCGGTGCCAGTGCTCGTACGCGACCTCGTGCGTGAGTCGGTCGATGGACTGTGTGCCTTTGGCCTGTCGCTGGTCGCCGAGCTGTCGACCGTGAGCGCGGAGACGGTTTCGCAGGCGACGCTCGTCCGGCGTCATCGAGCCGTGGTACTCGTGGTGATCGACGGCCAAGGACTGCAGAGCGTTGCGAGCGCCCACTTCGGCCTCTCGCCGTGCTGCCTTGACTACCTTCTCGAGGTGGTTGCGAAGGTCTGTGGGTAGGTAGGCCATCTCGGGTGCCTCTAGTTGACGATCACGGGGCCTTGGGCGACTGCATCGAGGAGCTTGGTCTCATGCTCCGCAAGCCACTGTCGGACCTGAGCTTCGTCGGTCAGAGTTCCGCGCCGGATCGTCACACTTGTCGTCTTCTTCGTGGGGTCTGCGGCCTTCAGGCGCTCTGCTGCGGTGCTCAGTGCTCGGTCGACACGTGTGCCAACTGCATCGATGGCTTCCTGCCACCCAGGGAGGGGGCGACGACCTAGGGTCTCTTGCAGCGCTTCATTGCTTGCGAGCGAGAGGACGGGCGGCGCTTCGAGACCCACCGCTCGGCGAATCTCCTGATGTGCTGCAGAGTCGAGCTGCTGCCATGTGGCATCAGCGGCGAGTTGAGCCTCTGCCGACTCGATGGCTGCACACAGCTCAGCCTGCCGCTCCGTCAGCGTCTCGCGTAGGGTTCTGGCGAGCGCGGCGGTCAGAGGCGAGATGTGATCGGTCTCGGAGAGGAGTGAACGCTGGGCTCTGATCGCGTTGAGTTCTGCCCCAACCTCTTCCGCAACGGCTAGGCCTGCAGCGTGACTGTGGAACGACTCCGCGGCTTCCCAGATCGGCGTGCGCTCGGCAACACGGTCCGCGAGCACGAGGCTCGTGCGCATCAGTTCCTTCAGTTCGTCCTTCTTCGCCAGGATCGCGACGAGTTGCTCAGTACCGGTGAGTCGACGGAGATCGTCGACGAGCTTCACGTCCGGAGCGGTTGGAAGGGGTGGGGCGCCTCCGGCGCTCGCTGCGCGGTGGGACACAGCACCCAGGAAGTCCGGCGCTCGGAGTTCCTCTTCACCCGTCTTGGTGGTGATGTCCGCATCGCCGAAGAGGCCTCGCAGAGCAATTCGCTGTTTGGTCGTCAAACGGACCTTCTCGGGGCGGAACTCGGCGGCCTTTACGCCGGACTGGTCCAATGCCCCGCTCGGAATGGGTTGCCCGTTCTTCGCCGCACGAAGGTGGCCGCTGCGGTTGAGGGCGATGAGCGCTGCATCGACCGCGTCTTGCGGCCAGCCGAAGGGGGCTGACTTCAGTGCCTTCTGAACGTCGGTCCCTCGCGCTCCGGAGCCCACCGCAGCGAGAACTTCCTTCGCGACGGCATGGTCTTCGGTTGCTTGGTCCCAGCCCACGACCTTGAACGGCTCATCTGAACCGTCCTTGCTTCGTTTGACGGCTACCTCCCAAGCGCGGTGATCCCCGTCGTCGAAGCGCGGGAACAGGCGTGCGAGTGACGCCTCGGCTCCAGAGCGGATCTTGTCCGACAAGCCTTCGCCGAAGAGCTCGCTGCCGCCGCCTTGGAGCACCTTCGCCGCGTGGAGTACCTCTCGAATTATCGCGTCGCGGCTGGCTTCGGCGGCGCGTTGCCGACTCTCCATGCTTTCGCGCGCCTCCTGGCCTTCGGGGGTCGCCTGCACGCCATGGTGATCGAGGACCTGACGCGCAGCTCCTGCATCGATGATGCGGCCCTTCAGGTCGTCGGCGCTCTTCTTGGGGAGGTGAATGTG